>JBDNDT010000203.1:0-5454 GCA_046718985.1 Cytophagales bacterium | reverse complement strand
CGCTCCTTAATATTTTTTTCAGGTGCTAATTGTACCTGATTGATACTATCATGAGTTTGAAATTCATTCTGACTTTTTTCTTCTTGATGATTATTGCAGGAAATTAATCCCCAAAAAGCAATGTGAAGGATTAAACCCATTAGTTTTGAAAAATAAGAAAAACAAGAATGTTGTATTAGCAACAAAAATTTTATCAAACTAGCTTAATTTTTAAAATCTGATTATCAAATATTTATATTCCTTCAAATTTCGTTAGCAACTTGCTTACTCTTGCAAATAATTCTAATTGAGAAAGATAAAAACCTGCCACAGCTATAAACTTGAAAAATCCTCTTCTGAAAGTAAATTCAACATTGAAGTGAACAAAATAAAGATCAATCAACAAGAAAGTCGTAAAGAAAATCAACATTGATACCCAATAAAAATAACCTTTCCATTTTTTAAATAGAATCAAATCAACAACAAGCAGAGCAAGCACTATATACACAAAATAGCCCCAATAACCTTCTGCAAAAATCACTTTTTCAAAATACTCACTTACAATCTTTGACAAATTGGCTATTGAATAATCTGCTTCCTTGAACAATTTTGTTGATTGTGGAGCATTCGGGAAATAAAACTTATAAAAAATGATATTCCACAAAATGAAGGGTATAACAGAAAGAATCCCAAAAACCAAAGACATCTTCAAAGTTTCTAAAAGTCCTTTCTTCCAAAGTTTTACCAAAACAAAGATTGCAAAGAAAGGAATGAAAAAACGGTCTCAGAACGTGTCCAGATAGCTAATGCGAAAAACAAAATGCTGAGATAAAGCTTGCCATAATTTTCTGTCTTCATAAATTGAGCTAGGAAAACAACAGCTATCATCGTGAAGACTGCATTTGAAAAGTCAGTTTGAAGAATGAAAGTGTAAGCAAAAAATTCAGGAACGGTTATGGTGATATATAATATGATTCCTGCAATTGCGCCATGAACATATTCTTTCATGCTGTGATACATGAACATGATGAAGCACAAAAAAACTTTGGAAAGCCAAATTTGGCCTACTTCAAATCCTGCAAATCTGTAAATGATTTGCTGGAATGCAGTAAAAGGAGCATAATATGCTTGAGTGCTTAAATCTTTAATATATTCACCATTGAAAATCCAACAAACCAATTTTCCTTCAAGAATTGCATTTTTGGCGAATAAATCAATTCCACAAACTGAGTCAAAAGAAATAACTGGCTGATAATAAGTTCTCCAAGCGCTGATGAAGAACACTTGGAAAACAAAAAATGCAATAAGCAACTCATAAATTTTGACACTGCTCAGTTCAAATTTAAACAGATTTCTTAAAGACTCTATGTTCTTTTTGAAGGGTAAAAAAAACAGAACAGCTAAAAGACTGAAAACCAAAATTAGATTGAGCCATGTGATGGGTAAATACAAAGCACCCAAAATATAGACACATAAAGTACCCAAAAACGAGCCAACCAGAACAGAAGTTGGAATGATTACGAATCTTGAAAGTGAACGATCAAGCCTTGAGATGATTCCAAAGCCTGAAAAAAATTGAAGTGTTAAGAGCAATAAAAAATTAAAGAACGTCATTTGCTTTTTGGAAAACAGAAATCAAAGAATCTTTTTGGGTCTGGTTTTTTAAAGAGAATAAATAAAAACCATTTTGCTTGTCAAATAGTATGGTTTGAGTAGCGTTCTGGAGTTTTTGATCACCCAAGAATGTGAGTGGAATTTTTTTGTCTGCCATATAATAAAACCACCTAATATCTAGCCATTGCAAAAGCGGATCCAACTGAGGTTCAATTTTTGTAAAATATTTTTTCGGAGGTAAAAGCAAGGTGTCTTTTTGCTCAGAAAGAAATTTTGATAAGTCTTTAGGTACAGAATAATTGTAGCTATGCCTTTCCTTCCAACGATTCTCCCATTTGGTCTTAGATTTTTCTTTTTTATAGTCCTTGTAATAAGCCGCTATTCTTTGATTCCACCACAATTTGTTTTGAGGAAAAGCAAACCAAGCCTGAAAGAGCCAAAAAAGAAAAAATGTAATGATTAATTGCTTGAGCATTCTGTTTAAAAACTTTACACAATATTAGTGTTTTTTTCAAAACATGATTCATTTACTGAATCATTATCTTTGATTCCGATAAAATTTCCATATTATTGATTTAGATTTCTTTTGAAAATATTCCAATCATGTTTAAATTTGAAAAGACCCAAAACCTCTAAAAAAAAATGAAGCAGATACTTCTTCAGTTTGACCCAAAAATTCCTCACTTAGGAGGAAAAAAATTCAGAGACGGACTTTCTTGTGTCATTTCAATAGCAGACACCCTATGGCTTTCTTGTGATGAAAGCATATCAGTTGAACGTTTGAGTAAAATATCAGATGGTGTTTTTGCAGAACATACACATTTCAAAATAACAGATTTCTTCCATTTACCTGTTGATGAAGAAAAAGAAATTGACATAGAAGGAATGGACTTCGATGGTGATTTTTTATGGATAGTAGGCTCACATAGTTTGAAAAGAAAAAAGCCGAAACCCAATCAACCCATTGACAAACAATTATCTCAGCTTTCAAGAGTTGAAATTGATGAAAATAGGTATTTTTTTGGCAAAATTCCGGTTGAGTTTGATGAAAAGGGACTGCCTTTTTTGGTCAATAAGAAGTTAAAAAACAATTTCGAGCTCAAACCTGCATTGATGAAAATGAAAAATGGAAGCAATCAGCTGATGAAGTTGCTTCGAAAAGATGAACATTTTTGTGATTTTCTGACCATTCCGGGGAAAGATAATGGCTTTGATATTGAAGGACTTTCAGTTCACAAAAACAAATTATATATCGGATTAAGAGGTCCGGTTTTAAGAGGCTGGGCATGTGTTTTGGAGTTAAATTTTAATGAAGCGAACGGTTATCTTGAATTAGATGAAGACAAACCCTATTTCAAACATTTTTTAAAATTAGATGGGATGGGTATTAGAGAGATGTGTTTTAAAGGAGATGACTTATACATATTAGCAGGTCCTACTATGGATTTAGATGGAACCATTTCAGTTTTTTCTTGGTCAACTCCATTGACAGCTCAAGAAGACACTGTTAACTTTAGGGAAAGCTTGAATAAAATAATGGACATTCCACATGGTTATGGTGAAGATTCAGGAAAAGACAAAGCAGAAGGTATGTGTTATTATGAAAATCAGCTTTTGGTAGCTTATGATAGTCCTAAAAACTCCCGACTCATCGGTGAATACGATGTGATGGTAGATCTTTTCAAGATTTAGTGTGTTAAACAAGAACTGAATTTAGTTTTGTTTAACACAACTTGAAATTTTTATTTTATATTGAATTTTACTTTTTTTGCTTTAAACCCAAACTTTCTGCCATCCCCGGCAAAAGCTTGAATTCGTTGTCTGCAACCCCAAACCAAACTTGCCAAGCAATGTCAAGTTCATCGAAGATTTCTCCCATGATTTTGAAATAGGCATTGGAATCTTCGATTTTAGCTGTGGTTGAAAGAGCCCCCCATTCATTGCAAATCAACGGCACATTGTGTTCAAAAGCCCAATTCTTTACTAAAGCCAAACGGTTTTTGATGTGTTGCTTATTTCCTTCTTTAAAATATTCCCGCATTTGCGATTTCACCCAGTCAGGTGTTCCATTAATGACCCCAAAATCTCTAAATTCTGTGGACCATTTTTCAGGCGAATAAGGAAAAGGTATGTTTTTCATTGAACTCATGTTGGTCCATGACGCGCCTTGATGGGTGAAAATGAAAGGATCATACATGTGAAAACAATAGATAATGTTATTGTCTTTAAAGGGTTTGTTTTTGATCAACTCATCTAAACTATACCATTTAGTGTCACCAAAAATGATGGGTCTGGTTTTGTCCACTTTTCTGATGGAGTCTATCATGGCCAAAGCTGTTAGATTCCAATCTTCTTGGTCAATAAATTCACCATCAGGCAATCCTAAACCCGGTTCATTGGTGAGTTCAAAAAACAAATCAGGTCTTTTTTCTTTCAAGAAGTGTTGAGCCACCACTTTCCACAACGCACCCATGGCAGAACGATAAACCGGATCTTTAGAAGCTGCACGGCTAAAGGTGCCGTCATAAGCGTGATAATCAATGGTTAGTGAAAGATTATACTTCTTTGTCCAATTGTTCATTGAATCTAACAAAGCATAGAAAAGGGGTTCGTATGTGATTTTTTTCTCTTGACCTTTGAGCACTTTTTCCTTGTCAACCAAATACAAATCAAAATCCAAAGGAAAACGAATACCCAAAAAACCTTGTTCAGCTTGAAGTTTTATCATTTTCTCGTTGAATTTCCACGATTTTGGATCTGCATTTGTGATTTTATTGGCTTCTCCCCAACTGGTGAGGTTCATGCCCTTGGTGAGGTATTTTTGTGACAATTCATTTAATGGACTTTTTACATTGCCCTTCACTTCTAATGGTTTTGGAATTGAAGGTGGCAAAATCTTCATGTCATTCTGTTTCACATAAGTGATTTCAGGAAGCAAATAGATGTTATCCATTGAAAAATTACCCGAACTCTCATTTAATTCCCAAACAAATTTCACATCGGCATCAAGTTTTAAAGGAGCTTTTTTGCCCCAACCACCTTGGTTGAGCATCTTAAAATCAATGGTCACCAAGGTCCAATCATTGCTTGAGGGCACCGGAATGAGGTAAAAATCATAGTCTTCAATCTCATCGGTTTCAATTCTAAACTTATGCCCTACCCCTTTGTGCCAATAACTCAAACCTTGAAAATCTCCACAGGAAAAATCACTAGTTTTGGGAATACTCGTGGCAAAACAATAATAAGGTTGCCATTGATATGTTCCTTTGTTGAGGATAACGTCCACACTCAACATTCCTTTTGACTGATAACCTCCGGAAAGCACAAAGCACTCTTGCCAGTTTTTTTGCTTTAATGTGGTGAGACCACCGCTAGAATTGTCATTGAAGCTATACCAGTAACCATTGAGGCTATTTCTTTGATCTTTTTGTTCGAAGTCTTCAACAAGTGTTTTAGAAATTGACTTTTTGACTGATGGTTGAGCAAAAGCCACAGCACAAAGCAAAGCCAAGATAGGGAAAAGTTGTTTCATTGAAATTGTTGTTTTGTTGATTGAAACGCAATTTAACCAAAATAAAAATCTCACAGCAGTTTCGGACACAAGAATCACAAAAGGAAATAATTTAAAATGAAGAATTATAGGGATTCTCTAAATCAAAAAGGGTGTGTTTCGAATTTAGATGTGAGTGGATTGTCAATCAATCTCAAATTTTATTCAAATCATCAACACTAACTCCCAAAATTTTAGAAATTTCAATATCTGACATACCACTTGCTCTAAATGCCAAAACACTCGCTTTCAAGATGTCTTGAGCTTTATTTAAAGCTTCTTCTTTTAGCTTTCTTTCTTCTTCTTCCCTA
>JBDNDT010000202.1:0-5466 GCA_046718985.1 Cytophagales bacterium | reverse complement strand
ATCAAAAGCGAAGAAGACATAGATAAAGGCTTCGATGCTCCAAGTGTTTTGGAGAGGTTGGTGGACTTTGAAAAAGAAATCTCAGTCATCGTTTCCAGAAGCAAAACAGGAGAAATCGAAGTATATCCACCGGTTGAACTGGTTTTTCATCCTGAAAAAAACCTGGTTGAATATTTGATTGCTCCGGCAAACATCTCAAAATCAGTGAATGAAGAGGCCAACAGAATAGCTAGATTGCTCGTTGATAAACTCAACATTGTTGGTTTGTTGGCAGTAGAAATGTTTGTAACTCAAAATGGAGAAGTGTTGGTGAACGAAGTGGCACCAAGACCTCATAACAGTGGACATCACACCATAAAAGCCAATTTCACTTCTCAATTTGAACAACATTTGAGAGCAATCTTAGGTTTGCCTTTGGGTTCAACCAACACTAAAAAAGCATCTGCCATGGTCAACATCCTTGGTGAAGATGGTTTTAGTGGAATTGCTGTTTACAAAGGTATTGACCAAATTTTGAAACTAGAAGGTGTTTACATTCATCTTTATGGGAAGAAATTTACAAAACCCTTTAGGAAAATGGGTCATATCACCATAATTGGTGATAATATGGATGATCTGATTGATAAAGTTCATTTCGTGAAATCAACCATTAAAGTAATAGCTTAATGGAAAATGCACAAGTTGCCATCATCATGGGTAGTGATTCTGACCTTTCAGTGATGAAGGATGCAGCTGTGATTTTAGAGGAGTTCCTAATTCCCTATGAGCTAACAGTTGTTTCTGCTCACAGAACTCCTGAAAGAATGTTTGACTTTGCTAAAAATGCCCGAAAAAATGGTCTCAAAGTAATAATCGCCGGTGCCGGTGGTGCTGCGCATTTGCCGGGGATGGTAGCATCTTTGACTTCATTGCCTGTGATTGGAGTCCCTATAAAAGCTTCCAACTCTTTAGAAGGCTTCGATTCAATATTGTCGATTTTACAGATGCCGGGGGGTGTTCCCGTTGCCACTGTCGCCTTGAATGGTGCAAAAAATGCAGGTCTTCTCGCTCTTCAAATTTTATCAACCTTTGATTTATCTATCGCACAAAAATTGGATGCTTACAAGGAAAGTATGAACAATGCAGTGATAGAAAAAGCAAATGCGTTAGAAAAAAGCGGTTGGAAATCATTTATCAAGTCATAAGTTTTTGAATCATGGCAGTGATTGACCCTCATCATTCGCTATTGTGGCAAAAACAACTCTTAAAACTTAAATTATTTTTGGGAAAAACACCTGATTTGAATGCAATTCTCTTTTTGATTGGTGTTCAAGAATTAGGAAAGGGAAATTTGCCTTATTCAAAAGAGCAAAAACAAGACTTGATGTCTCTTGCCACTTGTCGTTTGCTGGAACCATTGGGTTTTTTCAAACTCGATGGACATGATGAAGACGGATGGCCTGTTTATGTGCAACAAGAGAGTTTACCCGTTATGCCCTTGCAACAACAAGAGTTTTTCTTACAACAACAAATCATAGAGTATTTCAAAAATGTTGAAGGGCTTTCTGTGTTAAAGTAGATTGTATGCTGACAACGATTAACCCATTCATTAACAAGCATTTCGTACTCTATCAATCTGGTGCTGAATCTTTAGCAATTGTCAGAATTTTGTATTGTGTCACTTTGTTTCAAATGGGTCTTCCACATTTTGATGCCATATCAGGTTTTGAACCAATGTTTTATAACCCTCCACCAAGGCTTGCTTTTTTGCCCATGTTTTATGATGAATCTTGGTGGAATGTAATCAATATACTTTCTTATTTCTCATTGTTCATGGTTTTGATAGGCTTGTTCACACCATTTTTTTCAAGCGCATTTTTCTTGATTAATCTTTTTGGGCTTGCCAAGTTTTATTCGTTCGGCAAAATTGACCATAATTTTTTTGTTATCCTCACCCCTTTGCTTTTGGGTTTTGCAGGATGGGGCTCAACTTGGTCAGTTGATTCACTGTTATTTAAAAAATGGAAAACCAAAGATTGGCCGGTGAATTATTTGGCCTTTTGCATAGGATTGTCATTTGTGACAGCGGCTGTTCCTAAAATCGCAGGGGGATGGCTAAATCCTGAAATATTGATGTCTAAAGGTTTTATTGCCAAAAAGTTGCTACATGAAGGGGTGGACAATGCGTTAGCTTTATGGTTGCTTGAAAATGAATGTAATTTTTTCTTCAAGTTCTTAGATTATTCAACCATCCTGATTGAGCTTTTATTCATTTCACTCATTTTTCATCGTCGTTTCTCATCCATGATTTTGTTTTTAGTTTGTCTGTTTCATTTGGGTGTCTTGTTGATGATGAGCATCAATTTCAGCTCGCACATGTTGGCTTATTTACCTTTTCTGTTGTTGAAATTTGAAAGAAAATACTTAGGCTTTTCACTCAATAAATACTTGATTATTGTGGGTATTTCAATTTTAGTCCTCAACTTTTTTGAATTGTCTATTTTCTGGATTTCTGCCATAGCCGGCTTTGTTAGTTTTAAAAGCGTAATGAATTACAGTGAAAAACCAGAAACTATTACCAGTCCTTTGTAGTCTCACAGCCTTCTTGACTTTCTTCGATTTGGGATTCACCATTTTCGTGAGAGAGCCATATCCTTCATTGGTGATGCCTTCTTTTGCCACAAGTGAATCAAAAGGAGACAGCGTGATGTCATTGTATTATCAAGTCTTGGTCAATGACTCAATAGCATTTCCGATTGAAGAATTTTTTCCGGAATTGAGAAAACTCAGTTTGGCATCGTCTGTAAGGTTTGCATTTTTTAATGAAAGCACAAGAAAAGGTTCTGTTTCGGGAGGTCAAAAACTTGAAAAAGGCTTTTTTAAAACATTCTTTGGTTCTTTTTATGCTGAAAGGAACACAAACAGAGAGGCCAACTTTGAAAAATTAAAATCAAAGATTGAGCACAACAAAAAGCTTCGTGTTAAAACCATTCAGGTAGAAGAATATGCTTTGGTTGAAAACATGAAAACCAAAGAGATTATCTCCAAAACTAGATTGAGAGGGATAGAGATGATATACTAAATAGATAAATGAGTTAATAATTTTACTTTATTATAAAGTTTTCTCTTTTCTAGTGAGAGTTATTCAGCGAACAATTGATGGAAAAAGATGTTATTCTGCATTAAATTAATGTAAATGAGAAAATATAATTGCAAAAGATTATATTTTTCCTGAACAAATATTACTTTTATGAAATTTTAAATTAACCTTTGATTCAAGTGATTATGAAAAAGTTGATAAAAAAACTTCTTGACAAAACAGGACTAGTTGTTCTCAAAAAGGAGAATTTCTATAAATTGACAACAAATCATATTGAACCTCAAGAAAAAACCATTAGCCACACCATTCACTTGGATTTTTTATTAAAGCTTTTAAAAGATTTAGGATATCAACCACAATCTATTTTTGATATTGGAGCAAATAAAGGAGGATGGACAGCAAATGCTTTAGAATATTTTCCAAATGCAAATTATTATTTGTTTGAACCTCAGACTTTTTTAATAGACGAAATTAAAAGTAGATTCTCAAAAAACCCCAATGTGCAATTTTATCCTTATGGCGTAGGAAGCCAAAGAGGAACGATGGAGTTTACTATTCATGATAGAGATGACAGCTCTAATTTCAGAATGACCAAAGATGAAGCATTAGCCAGAGGTTTCAAACAAATACAAACCCAAGTTGTCTCAGTGGATGAGTTTGTTCAAGAACAAAATTTGATAAAACCAGATATTTTGAAAATTGATGCAGAGGGAATTGATTTGATGGTGATTGAGGGCGCAAAAGAAACTTTAAATAGTCATTCAGAAGTTGTTATGGTTGAAGTTGCAGTTATGAATCCTCTTTTTGAAAACACAGCACTAAAAGTGATGAACAAGATGGATTCATTAGGCTTTAAACTTTTTGATATAACAGATTTAAATAGACCTTTTCAAAGAAATGTATTATGGTTGTCAGAATTTGTATTCATCAGAAAAGGTGGAGTTTTAGATAAAAACTATCATTTATAATCCTGATTTAGCTTTGCAATTCTGTTTTTAATTTCTCTGATTATTGACACATAAAAAAACCAATTTTTTATGAGATTATCTAGATTAGCTTTAAAGTTTTGTTAAGTTCGTTACAGCTTCAAATATTTATTCTTTCTTTGTTTAAATCATATCAATTAACACTGATTTAAAGATAATTTGACTTCGGAAATGTTTTATTTTTTACCTATATTTGCTCTTCTTTTTAAGAACCTATAGAATCCAAATTAGAAACATTTTCACAACTATATATGAGTGAAATAACCGAAAAAGCACCCACTAGGGATTATTCAGCAGACAGTATCCAGGTTTTAGAAGGTTTAGAGGCAGTGCGCAAGAGACCTGCCATGTATATCGGTGACATTGGCATCAAGGGTTTGCACCATCTTGTGTGGGAAGTGGTGGACAACTCCATTGATGAAGCACTTGCAGGGCATTGCGACGAAATCAGGGTGACAGTGAACACTGACAACTCTATCTTGGTGGAAGACAACGGTCGCGGTATTCCAACTGGTATGCACTCTAAAGAAAACAAATCTGCTTTGGAGGTCGTGATGACCGTTTTGCACGCAGGGGGAAAGTTTGACAAAGACACTTACAAAGTTTCAGGTGGTTTGCATGGTGTGGGTGTCTCATGCGTGAACGCTCTTTCAACACATTTGAAAGTGAATGTTTTCAGAGAGGGAAAAATCTGGCAACAAGAATATTCTTGTGGAGCTCCTTTATATCCTGTGAAAGTGGTTGGAGAAGCCGGTGACAGAAGAGGTACAAGCGTGCATTTCAAACCCGATGACAGCATTTTCACCGAAACGGTTTATCGCTATGACACCATTGCCGGAAGGTTGAGAGAATTGGCTTACCTCAACAAAGGCATAAGAATAAAGCTTTTTGACCTAAGAGAACTTGACAAAGAAGGAAATCCGCTTTCTGAAGAGTTTTACTCGACAGGTGGTTTAAGAGAGTTTGTGGAATATCTGGATTCTACAAGAGAAAAGCTCATCACAGAACCTATATACATGGAGTTGGAAAAAGGTTCTATACCTGTTGAAGTTTCCATGCTCTATAACAACTCTTATACTGAGAATGTGTTTTCTTATGTGAACAACATCAACACCATTGAAGGTGGAACACACGTTGCCGGTTTCAGAAGAGCACTCACCAGAACTTTGAAATCTTATGCTGAAAAATCAGGATTGCTGGAGAAAGCAAAAGTAGAAATCACCGGCGATGATTTCCGCGAAGGCTTAACTGCCGTGATTTCAGTGAAAGTAGCAGAACCACAGTTTGAAGGACAAACCAAAACCAAACTGGGAAACAATGATGTGATGGGCGCTGTTGATCAAGTGGTGGGTGACATGCTCAACACATGGTTGGAAGAGAATCCCAAAGAAGCAAAAATCA
>JBDNDT010000201.1:0-5466 GCA_046718985.1 Cytophagales bacterium | reverse complement strand
ATAAATCAGCCAATAACTTTGTGCCGTTGATGTTGGTGTTCAAAGCTTCGCAGGGGTTGTCTTCCATCATAGGCACATGTTTGTATGCAGCAGCATGGAAAACAATGTCAGGTTTGAATTTGTCAAAAACCTTTCTCAACCTGGGTTCGCTGGTGATATCAGCTAAGACAACTGCGTGATGAACCTTCACCATCATTTCATCCATTTCTAGAGCCAAATCATGCAAAGCAGATTCGTTTTGGTCCAACAAAATCAAAAAAGAAGGATTTAAATTGGTTAATTGTCTGGCAATTTCACTTCCTATACTTCCTGCAGCACCAGTAACTAAAATGGAAAGATGTTCGAATTGCTTCACCACTTCTTCATTGCTGATGTCAATGGTCGGTCTGCCCAAAACATCCTCGATTCTCACTTCTTTGATTTGGTTGATGCTCAATTCACCATTTATCCATTTTTCAACAGGGGGGATTGATCTTACCTTAATACCTAAATTGAGGCAAATGTCCACAATTTCTTGCTTTTTCTTTGAAGGTAAGTGAGCACTTGCAATCACCACTTGCTCAATATGTTTTTCAGTGACCAAATCTTGCAAACGATTCGGAGAATAAATTTGTACTCCTTCAATCATGGTTTTTTGTTTTTTAGGGTCTTCATCTAAAAAAGCAGAAACATGATAAGTTGACCCAGAATATTGTGACAATGTTCTTTTAGTGATCATTCCTATCTCTGTCGCCCCATAAATGGCAATATTGGTTTTTTTGCCAAACTGCTGTCTATACTCATAGAATGCAATTTTTGACAAAATCCTAAATGATGACATAAGAAAAATGGAAATAAAATAGTCTATCACCAACACGGAGAGGTGAGTGATGGGGTTTTTCAATAATAGATATGCTGTGATATGCAACACCACCAAAATCAAGAAACTATAACTGATGGAATAGAAAATCTTTTTAGCATCTTCAACACTTGTGAATCGAATAACACCCGCGTAAGGCTTGTAGCGATAAAACAAAAAAAGTTTCACCAATAGAGTTGATGAAACTGTGTAAGGAAACAAATCCCAAGCATGGCTTGGTACATTGAAATTGAATCTTAACAGGAATGAAAACACAATCGAGAACAAACAAATGGCCATATCTATCTGCAATATGGTCCATCTTGAAACTCTTTTAGTAAACAGCCTGTGAAAATCCATTTTTTAATTTATGTAAGTCGATTCGCCGGTTAAACTATCGACTTTGGGTTAATACATTTAAACTCCGACAGCTTCAGCTGATGATGCAATTTTCTTCACCAAACCTTGCAACACTTTTCCCGGACCACATTCCACAAACACGGTTGCACCGTCATTTGCCATGTTTTGAACAGATTGTGTCCACAACACAGGAGCTGTTAACTGTTTGGCCAAATTTGTTTTTATCACTTCAACAGTTGTTGAGGGTTTTGCATCTACATTTTGGTAGATTGCACATATCGGTTCTGTAAATATAGTTTCATTTATTGCATTTTCCAACTCGATTCTTGCCGGTTCCATCATGGGTGAATGAAAGCCTCCGCCTACAGGAAGCAACAAAGCTCTTTTGGCACCGGCTGCTTTCAATGCTTCGCAAGCTTTTTCAACACCTGTTTTTGAACCTGAAATCACCAATTGACCGGGGCAATTATAATTTGCAGGAACGACAACTTCACCTTCAATAGATTGACATATTTCTCCCACTTTTGAATCTTCTAAACCCAAAACTGCAGCCATGGTTGAAGGATTGAGTTCGCAAGCCTTTTGCATTGCTAAAGCACGTTTATAAACCAAAGCCAATCCGTCTTCAAAAGAAAGGCAGTTTGAAGCAACCAATGCTGAAAATTCCCCTAAAGAGTGACCGGCAACCATATCCGGTTTGAAGTCTGATATCGTTTTTGCCATTGCAACTGAATGAATGAAAATGGCAGGCTGTGTAACTTTGGTTTGTTTCAGATCTTCATCATTTCCTGAAAACATGATTTCAGTGATGTTGAATCCTAATATTTGGTTTGCTAAGTCAAAAATTTCTCTCGCTAAAGAATTGTTTTCATATAAATCTTTGCCCATTCCGACAAATTGAGAACCCTGACCCGGAAATACGTATGCTTTTTTCATTCTGATTTCATTTAGGTTGCAAACTTATTCAAAATTACGGAGTCATAAAAAATTTAGTTCTCAACTGTCTGTTGATTTAGTACAAAACAATCGATAATAGTGGAAAATGTTTTTATTTTTTTAACTTTAATGAATACTAACGAAATGATATTCAACCAAGCATATTGATTTTTATTTACTCATCAATTTGATAATCAAATTATTACTTCAATTAAGCTTGAATGAAGTCAACCTTTTATTCTTCATAACACCAAACTTATGCAAGAAGCCAAAGATTCATCTCTAAATCAGTTTACTTGATTTTGTTTTTATCAGTTGTTTTCATTTCAATTTAAGCGGATTTGTTTTAATACTTATTGCAAAAAACCAATCTAAACTCTGTTATTTAGTTATAGATTTGTAAGTCTATGAATCTGTTCAGAAAACATCTGTTTTTTTTCATGATTTTATTCCTCGTCCATGCGATTGGTCAAGAAAGAATAAATAAAAACACTCCTTATATAACTCTAAAAACTTATCCTTTTGGATTCATCATTCCTCATTCTAGAGAATTGATTGATGTTTCAACATCAAGACCTTGGGGTTTTGAGTATCAATGGGCTTGGTTGCAAGATGATGAACAGAAAGTTTCGAAAAGTGGAGTGTTTGCAAAGCGTGGTTTTTCGATTTCTTACTTTAATTTCGATAATCCTAAGGTGTTAGGAAGTGCAACAAGTTTGAATTCTTTTGTGGAGCCTATATTTTTTCCCAAGCACCGATTCAAATTATCAGTTCCACTTGGCTTTGGTTTCACTTTTTTGAACAGAACTCACCATCCCGAGCAAAACCCTACAAATTTATTTTTCAGCTCACCCATCAGCTTTTTGCTTTTTGCAGGTCTTCAAACCAATTACCTTTTGTTTTCTAATTGGGAATTAAACTGTGGCTTTAATTATCTCCACATCTCGAACGGTGGAATAAAAAAACCGAATAAAGGCATGAATTTCCCTATGGTTTCATTTGGTACTACTAAATATCTCAAAACACCAAAATACAAAGCCATCAATAAACCTCAAAATGACAGTGCTGTCATCGACAAAAGATTAATCTTTGCTACTCATTTTAGTATTTCCATCAAAAACACCCCCGAAACCCCTGAATTTTCTTCAAATCCTGAGATGGTTTTGGGTATGTTTAATGAAATCAAGAAAGCCTATAAACCTAGAGCAAGATTAAGTCTTGCTCATGAATTAATTTATGATGGCTATCAGCAAGAATTAGCTAAACGAAGAAATCTTAACACTGTTGCTCTCATCAATGCCTTATGCTTAGGAAATGAACTTTCTTTTGGAAAGATAATATTCTCAACTCACCTTGGGGCTTATCTTCACCATCCCTTGAGAGAACATGATGTGATTTATCAGCGATATGGTCTTTTTTTTAAACATAAACAATTCACCACCGGTGCCACATTGCGCGCACATAGGCATGTGGCCGAAGTGATTGAGTGGCGTGTTGGTTATCATTGGAAATAGTTTTGTTCGCAAGAAAATGAAATCACAATTTATTTCAAACACAAAAAAAATGAATTATCAATTTTTACTCTTTTGGGTTTAAACCTCAATAAAATCAAATTTTATCATGCCTTTTTCTGCATTTAATTTTAAACCTTTGGTAAGTTTTGTAGAAGGTTATTTAATTAACCAAAAATTCAAACAAGTAAATCAACTCTCGTTTAAGAAAGCAGTTATTGCTACTTGGGCCACCTTAGTTATTTTCTTGTTTTTTTTGGTTTATACTTTCTATTTTTTTCTCACCAGTGCAAATGATATCAACAAAAACCTGAGCAATGTGGCGGTGGTGTTGATTTTATTAGTGTTTTTTTTGTTGATGAAATATGCGAAAAATGTTTATTATTCTCTTATTTTTATCAACTTCACTGTGCTTCCGGTTTTATATAAAAGCATCTTTGACAGTGGAGGTCTCGAGTCGCCTGACATGGGTTGGTTGCTTTTCACGGTCATCACCTGCACATTTTTTGTCAATCGTGTTTTTGGATTGATAGTTTCATCGCTCACTAGTGGCTTTCTTGTTTTTTTATATTCAAATAGCGATTTGCAAACCCACCCAAATCTTCAAAACGTTTTCTTTTCATGGTTGTTTTTGATTCTTTTGGTAACAGCGGTGGTTAACACTTTCACCTTTCTTCTCGATCAAATCAATAACAGACTCTTGCAATTGTCTGCAAACAGAATCGAAGAACTAGACAGTTCTTTGAAATTATCAATTGCCAGATATGCTTCTTTAAGAACAGATTTAGGGAAAGATTTTCACGATGAAATGGGGAACAAACTCGCAACCATCAAACTGCTGTCAGAAAGTTTAGAAACAAAAATGGCAGTCACAAACAAGGAAGAAATTCACAAAGATTTGTCAGATATACAACACAATGCTAAAGAACTCTTGGAAGGAACAAGAGATTTTTTGTGGTCTATTGATTGGAACAATAACGCCATCTCAGAATTTGTGGAATATGTGGAACAGTTTGCCGAAAATTTATTGTTCAAATTCAACATCAGGTTTCAGAGTAAGCATTCCGGGCTTGATTTGGTGAAAAACAGGGTTTTTTCGCCAAAATTCTTCAGGCAAATGATTTTTGTGTGCAAAGAGGTCATCACCAACACCATCAAGCATTCAAATGCTGAAAATTTTAAGTTTGAATTGTTTATCTCTGAAAACAAATTTCAAATGATTTTGAGTGATGATGGTTGTGGATTTGATATTGAGCAACTGAAGAGAACCAGCGGAATTGCTAACATTAAGAACAGAGTAGAAAAATTGGGCGGTGAGATTTGGATTGAATCCCTGAATGGAACAAAATATATCATCGAAATTCAATTAAGTCACTATTTTATCACCCAAAATGGGTAAACCAAAAATTCGGCGAAAACAATATCTTGCATGATGAAAAAGAAAATCGCTATTGTTGAAGACAATCAAACTTTGAGAGAAGGTTATGCTTTCTTGATCAACAGTTCAAACAAAAATTTTGAAGTGTTGAATGTTTTCGATTCAGCAGAAAGCTTTTTTGAACAGCTTAATAGTCAGGTTTTTGAAATTGTGTTGATGGATATTGACCTGCCGGGAATTGATGGCATTGAAGCCACCAAAAAACTAAAAATCTTATGCCCAAAAGTCGAGGTGATAATGCTCACCGTTTGGCAAGAACCTTCAAAAGTGTTCCAAGCTTTAGAACATGGAGCTTCGGGTTATGTGTTGAAAGGAGCTTCGGGGATTGAAATCATTTCAGCCTTAGAAGAATTAGTGCAGGGTGGCGCACCAATGAGCCCGGC
>JBDNDT010000200.1:0-5482 GCA_046718985.1 Cytophagales bacterium | reverse complement strand
TCAATAAAAAGCCCTTTGAACAGGTCTTTTCTACCTCTGAACAGATAATCAAAAGTGCTTATCAACAATGATTTACCGAACCTACGAGGGCGTGAGAGGAAATAATATTTGTGGGTTTCAATAATTTTAAGGATAAATTGAGTTTTGTCCACATAGACACATCCACGAGTGATTAATTCACTGAAATCTTGAAGACCAACAGGATATTTTTGAAACGACATCAAAACAATATTTCATGTAAAGTTAAAACGATAGCTGATTTTGTCAAGAATTAAATACATTAAAGTAAACAAACATTTTGTTAAAAGTTGATCCAACTAAAATAACTTTTGACTTGTGAAATCTTACTTTCTTTTCAAATCAGAGTGATGGAAAGTCTATGTGAATAGATTCAAAAAATAAATTCTATCCATAATTTTGTGAAAATTAATAAACTGTAAAACTTTGATTTTGAGTTGATAAAAAAATTAAGTCTTATTCTGTGAATAGCTCGCACTTTATAAGAATTAAAATCAAAAGCCTGAGAATAAACCCAGGCTCGAAACTAAAAGTAATTTTGAAGATTATACGGTATGTGTAGTGATAGATTTTTCTTTAAACTTCTTTAGTTGAACTTTTAATGATTCTATTGCAGCGTCAGCAGCAGCTTCAAAAGAATCGTGCACTTCTTTGCTGAACAATGTCGTACCCGGAACATTAAGTTTCATTTCAACCATTTTGTTGTTTTTAGCTTCTTTTTTTACTACTCTCAAAAAAACTTCCCCATCAACAATTCGGTCATAAAATGTATCAAGCTTTTCGGCCTTTTTTTGGATGAATTCTAACAATTTGATATCCGCATCAAAATGGATAGACTGAATGTGCATTTTCATATGCATTTGGGTTAAAAAGGTTGAACCATCAATTAAATTAAGATTTTGGATGCGCTTTTTCAAAAGCGACTTTTAATCTTTCAACGTCAGTTTGGGTATAAACTTGTGTTGATGCCAAACTAGAATGACCCAAAAGATCTTTTATTGAAGTGATATCTGCGTTGTTGCTTAACAAATGTGTTGCGAAAGTATGTCTCAGCACATGAGGGCTTTGTTTTTCAAGGCGATTCTTGGTCTTGCTGAGCATCTTCTTAACTATTCTTTGCACCTGCATTTTGTAACAGTTATTCCCTTCATTTGTTACGATAAATGTCTTTTCGGGTTCATCAAATCCAAGTTTTTTTTTCTCAATGAGATATTTTTCCAGAAGTTTCTGAAGATTTGAATGAATAGGGATAATCCTCTCTTTTTTTCCTTTTCCGAGAACTTTTAATCTTTTAAAATGGGAATCAAAATTATTATTTTTTAACTGGGTTAATTCAGAAAGTCTGATTCCCGTTCCATAAAAGAGTTCAAACACCACTTTGTCTCTCAAATCAGGAAACTCTAAATGATCACCGTTTTCAGAAATGATGTTCTCGATTTCATTTTCACCAACAACTACAGGAATTCGCTTGGCTTTTTTGAGTGATAAAATATCTGATGCAGGATTTTGATTGATTATGCCCTTTTTATGCAGAAATGTAAAAAACGACTTTAAACAAGCGATGTTTCGGTTAATCGTTGAGTTTTTTAAACCGCTTTCTTTTTGCGTCAATACAAAGGACCTGATGGTGTTTCTATTGGTTAGCTCAATAGATTCCTTTATTTGGGATTTTTGAAGAAATTGACAAAATTTTGCCAAATCATTTTGGTATGAAATGAGTGTATGCTCGCTATACCTCTTTTCATGTTTCAAATAATCAAAAAAACGATTGATTAATTCAGTCATATGACCAATATAATCAATCGTTTTCTTATCTCAAAATAAAAATGAAATTAGTTGGTGTCTTGTTGTAATCTTTGACGATAAGCCGCTCTGATTACTTCATTTCTCCTTCTAACCGATTTTTTTTCGAACTGCTGTCTAGAACGCAATTGGCGCAAAACACCTGTTTTCTCAAATTTCTTCTTGAATCTTTTTAGTGCTTTGTCAATTGACTCGTTTTCTTTTACGTTTATTACTAGCATGTTATGTTAATTTCTTTTTTAAGGACTGCAAAATTAATTTATTTTTTGATTTTTTGCAATCTTTCACCAAATTCATTCAATCTTTTTTTAAGAAACAGCTTTGAATTAAACTAATTAATTTTCACAACAATGATTCAAGTTTAGTTAGATAGACTCAGTGAATTAAAAACAGAACCTCTAATTCCTTTGAATACATCGTTTCATTGCTCTTCTTGAATGAACCAAAAAAATAACCATCTATTATAATTACTTGTCCTTTATGCTCTCAGGTCTTGTAATCAAGCGAATAGCTTTTTCATATTTAAAATAATTGTAACACCAGTTCACAAAAACTGAAAGCTTATTCCTAAATCCAACCAATGACATCAAATGAATGAACATCCAAGTTAACCAAGCTAAATATCCCCCAAAATGAAGGAACGGAGCATCAACAACCGCTCGGTTTCTGCCAACCGTTGCCATTGTGCCTTTGTCGAAATATTTAAAAGGCTTCATCGGTTTGTTATTCAGTTTACCCAACAGATTTTTAGCCAAATGCTCAGCTTGTTGCATGGCAACCGGTGCTAATTGTGGATGGCCATTTGGATTATATTCATCTTGAATGAGTGCAACATCACCAATAGCAAAAATGTATTCAAAGCCATTCACTTGATTGAATGAATTGCAAAGAATTCTCCCTCCTCTGCCAACTTGTTCTTGAGAAAAACCATCAATCAAATTTCCTTTGATGCCCGCTCCCCAAAGAACTGTTTTGCTGTCAATCAGTTCGCCATTGGATAATGTAACCACATTGCCATCATAATCAGTGACCCTGGTGTTTAATCTCACATCAACTCCCATTTTTTTGAGATACTCTGCTGCTTTTTTAGAAGAATCAGCCGACATTCCTCCAAGCAACTTGTCATTTGATTCCACCAAAATGATATCCATTTCTGAAAAATTAAGCTCAGGAAAATCTTTAGGTAACACGAATCTTTTCATTTCTGAGATTGCACCAGCCAATTCAACACCTGTCGGTCCACCCCCTACAACCACAATGTTCATATAGCTGTCTCTCTCTTTGAAATCATTGATTAGCAAAGCCTTCTCATAATTCAATAAAATTGTGCTTCTGATATCTAATGCCTGATTCACAGATTTCATTCCCCAAGAAAAACGTTCAATGTTTGAATTGCCGAAAAAATTGTTTCCTGCTCCGGTAGCAATCACCAAATAATCAAAATCTAATGTCCCTATGCTAGTTTCCAATTGTTTTGACTCAGGATTAACTCCTAAAACCTTAGCCAAACGAATATGAACATTCTTTTTTTTGGGAAATATTTTTCTCAAAGGAAATGCAACTGCACCAGGCTCAAGCCCTCCGGTAGCAACTTGATAAAGCAAAGGCTGAAATTGATGATAGTTGTTTTGGTCAATCAAAACGATTTGAAATGGTTGATTGACGAGTTTCTTTGCCAATGTGATTCCTGCAAATCCACCACCGACAATTACTATTCTTTTGAAACTTGACTTGGGAATATTAGGTGTTACCATTTGAATTGCCATTTATTTTAATTTTTTCTTTCGTGGCTTGAAATAAAATGACAAGACTCAGCAGTGTGACCATGACTGAAACAATTCCGGCATAATTGAAATTTTCAATCTTTTTAGCAACCGGATTGAACTGAATAATCACTCCTCCAAGAAATGAAGCTAAACCTAATGAAATGTTCTGAAAAAAAGAGTTAATACTCATAAACTTGCCCCTGTCTGTTGATTTAACAACGCCATTCAACAAATTCACCGCAGGGACCATTCTTCCGCTGTTTCCCAAAAAAAACAAAGTGCTTATGCTCAAAACCACAAACATCGGCACAATCGGCATGTTGGTCACTAACAAAATCGGAAAAACAGAAAACAACGTCCCAAACAAAACCATTTTTCGATTTCCATGAATGTCAATGAGCCTGCCAATGAAACGAGAGGCAATAAAACTGATGATACCACCAAAGAAATAAATCATCCACAGATCTTTTCGAGCATATCCAATGTTGTTAATTAAATAGGGTGAAATGAACGGAATAAACAAAAAACCCGAAAACATCAACATACTCACAAAAAACAATGAAGCTGATTGCTCTTGATTGCCGGGGATTTGTTTCAAAAAATTCAAAGTGTTTTTGCTGTTGCTTGTTGCAATATGTTCATTCAAAGTAGGCATAAAAACAAAAATCATCACCAACACAAAAACAGACAAAATGGCAACGAAATAAAATGAATAATTCCAACCCAATTGTTCAGCCAAAAGCAAACCCAAAGGCAAACCAAGAACAGAAGAAATGCCAAATGATGACATCAAAACACCGGTTGCCTTTCCTCTTCTCTCAACAGGAATCACATCGCCCAACACAGTGAATACCAATCCACTCAACACACCACCGAATATACCTGCAACTGTTCGGGCAATCAACAAAGTTGAGAAACTGTTAGAAATTGCACAGGCTAAAGTACTTAAAAGAAAACCGGAATAGCAAAAAGCCATAAGCTTTTTACGCTCAAAATAATCTGCCCAAATTGCTCCCGCTAAGCATGAAATACTCGCACTGATAGCATATGAAGAGAGCAACAAACCAAACTGCTTGGTGCTAATGTTGAAGTCTTTAATCAAATAATCGCTCAAAGGCGACATAATCACCACATCCAACAAATGAGTGAGTTGAATCATGGTGAGCGTAGCAATCAAACCACCTTCCGTTTTCAAAAAACCATTAGCTTTGTTTTTCAAACCATTCACACTTTTCTTCAAATCAAAAACTTGTTAATCGCTTTTCACCCCAAATAAAGCCTCAATATGGTGAATTTATAACAATGATTGAAAAGAATAATGATTTTTTTGGGCGTGCCCCTATCGGGTCGCGCTGTCCGCCACTTGCTGACGCTCGGTGCGCCGCTTACGCTTTGCACTTGCCTTATCAGGCCATGGCTCCCATCGCTCACGCATCTGCCCATTGGGATTTTTCACTTATTCATGAACTATTCAAAAAGAAATTTTAGATGTTGTTTCGGGAAACACACATATTATTGAATATTACCCGAAATATTTTGTATCACTTAGAACCCAATAGGGAGAACTCTAGTTCATAATAACAATCTATGCAACTCAGACATTGAAGAGAGAATTTAATAATCTTAAACTATCTTAGTGACAAATTTGGTAAAAATTAAAAAAGGCCAACCTTTCGGTTAACCTTTTGCTTGGGTTTTATTTCTTGACTAAAGTGCTGGGACAAACATAGTCTGTTTTGGGAATTTCAGTTTTAGATATCGCACTAAACCCACCTTCAATTTCAATAAAGTTACGATATCCCCTTGCTTGAAGAATTGAAGCCGCTATCATACTTCTGTATCCCCCTGCGCAGTGAAGATAAAAAGATTGACTAGGGTTGATATCTTTTATCCAA
>JBDNDT010000020.1:0-13029 GCA_046718985.1 Cytophagales bacterium | reverse complement strand
GGTTTGGCAGGCGATTGATTTCAACTCAGCTCTTAAACTTATTGCCAAACCCAAACAACGGGGCGGAAGCGACAGCGAACCCCGGATGCAGCCCGGCCGTCAGGCGCGCCCATATGATAAAAAAAATGAATTCGAATGTTCTCCTATAAAAAGTGGTTGCTTGATTCTTTTTATAATACTTGTTGAAGTTTGTTCAGCGGTGTTGTTTGATTTTATCTGTGAATGTGAAGCAAAATTGAATGAATTGTATATAGGAGATTTTAAAAGACTACTAATTCCATTTTTTTTGAAACACTTTTTCTATTTTTTCGATTTCGAATGTATTCAAACAAAGCTCTTTTGGAAGTAATGCTTTGCGGGCGAGCTTCAAACCGTAATAAGTGTCGTTCAGGCCGGCAATTTCGTGGGCATCAGGATTGAGTGATATGATGACTCCTTTGTTGATACAATAATCTAATTCTCGCCAGTCAATATCTAACCTCCAAGGACTTGAGTTGAGTTCGATGACCACTTTGTTGGCAGCACATGCGTCTATTATTTTTTTATGATTGAGGGGATATCCTTCTCTTTTGGCAATTAATCGACCGGTGAGATGCCCTAAGATGGTTGTGTGAGGTTTTTCTATGGCTTTGATTAATCTTGCCATTGCTTTGGTTTCGTCCATTTTCAAACCTGAATGTACTGAAGCGACTATATAATCAAAGGTTTTCAGAATATCGTCATCATAATCAAGGTTACCATCACTTAATATATCTGATTCTATTCCTTTGAAAAATTTGGCTTGAGGATGTTTTTTTTGGATTTCATCAATTTCGCGGTGCTGCATCTGGATTTCACTTTCATCTAAGCCTCCGGCATAATTTTTAGCTGAAATGGAATGATCGGCAATTCCGAAAAAGTTCCATCCTTTTTCTAAACTAGCGAGGAACATTTCTTCGAGGGAGTTTTTTCCGTCACTATATGTTGAGTGGTTGTGCAAAACACCTTTGATGAGCTAGGGTTTGTTCGCAAGCGTCGCAAAGCCGACAGCCGCTCATCCTGGCTCCAAATTACCGACACCTTTGATGTCTTTTTCAGTTGGCACTTTTTCTTTCCATGGATATTCCCACTCTTTTCCTGTTTCTCTGATTTCAGGTGGAATTGGTGAGCTTCCAAAGCTTTCATAAACTTCAGTTTCAGATTTGAAGTGGATTTTGGGGTTGATGAGGTGGTTGAAAAAACTTCCGAATCCATCTCTATTATATAGGAGGTGTTTTTCGGAAGATGTTAACAGTATTTTTCTGGATTGAAATTCGGGTTCTTTGCAGAGGTGAATGACAACTTTGAGTTTTTCGAGATTGAATGTCAACTTGAAAGGGTTTGATGAATCTGCAATGTTTTCAAGAGCAATGATTTGATTTAAGTCATTTATCAGTTTTTCATCTGCAAGACCGACTGCTAAGAACTCAATTTCTTCAACTATTTCCATATATCGGACGGTTGCACCGACAATTTCAATCTTAGGGAAAATTGTTTTGAGTTTCTCAAGCAATACGATTGCCATTGATTCTGCTTCGTCAATTCTTAATTTGCTTTGATTTTCACCCTCAAAGTTGAGGTTTTTAAGAATTGTTTCTTGGGTTTTTTCGCCAAAACCTTTGAGTTGAGCTACTTTATTTTCTTGGCAGGCAATTTTGAGCGCTTCTTTATTTTCAATGCCCAATTCATGCCAAAGAGTGGCTACTTTTTTGGGTCCTATTCCTTTGATATTTAGCATTTCAAAGACTCCATCAGGTGTTTTGGCTCTTAGTGTTTCATAATCTGAGAAAGTGCCACTTTTGATGATTTCTTGAACATTTTTTGCCATTGACTTTCCCAGACCTTCAAGTTGAAGAAGTTCTTGTTCTGAAAGAGAAGCTAAATCAACATTCATTTTGTCAATGCTGAACGCAACGGCTGCATAAGACTTCACTTTGAAAGGATTTTCGCCATGAAGTTCAAGCATTTCTGCTGTCTTTTTCAAAAGGAGGGCAATTTGTTCGTTATTCATGGTTCAATCTGCGGAGTTGAACAATAAATTGATGTCTCTTTTCAGTTGGTTAACAGATGAAGAGTCTGTTCCGTCATAATAGCCTCTGATATATTTGTTTTGGTCAACCAAAACAAACTTTTCAGTGTGGACAAAATCGTCTTCCGGGTCATCAAAATTGATGATAAAATAGTTATCACGAGCTACTCTGAAAAGTTCTTTTTTTTCACCGGTTAGAAAAATCCAACGATTGTCTTTCACTCCTTTGCTATCAGCATATTCTTTTAAGTTTTCGATGCTGTCTTCATCGGGTTTTGAGGTGTGTGAGATGAAAATCAAATCATTTTGATGTTTGAAATCATCGTAGAGCCTTTTCATTTGAATACCCATGTCTTTGCAAATTCCCGGGCATGCGATAAAGAAATAATCTGCTACATAAATCTTGCCTTCTAAGCTGTCTGGATTGAAAACATTTCCTCTTTGGTTAGTGAAAGACCAATAGCCCACTTTATGGAAGTCTTTCAAGGGAGAGGCATATTTTTGAATCACCATTTTTTCTTCATCGAACTTAAAAAATGGTAGCGTTTCTTTTTTGTTTAGGCTGGTACCCAAATAAACCATTCCCAAAAGCAAAGCTGAAATTCCGGTGAAGGCTAAAATATTTTTAATCATAAATGTCGTTTTAAGAAACTATTGATTTTTGAAACCATTGAAGGTCCTTGGTAAACATAACCTGTGTAAACTTGAACTAATTTTGCACCTGATTTGATTTTGTCTAAGGCATCTTTTCCTTCAAAAATTCCACCGACGGCAATGATTTCAAATTTACCTGAAGCTTTTTCAGCCAAATAATGCAATACCTTGTCACTAAATTCTTTCAATGGCTTTCCACTTAAACCACCGGCTCCGATTGAATCAACGAGTTGCTTTTCAGTGTTTATCAAGAGATCCCTTCTGATTGTTGTATTTCCCGACACGACACCTGCAAGCTCTGTTTCTAAAACAATTTCAACGATGTCGTCCAATTGACTTTCGTTCAAATCAGGAGCTATTTTCAAAAAAATAGGTTTGGGTTTCTGAAACTTTTGATTTTCAATTTGAAGGGTTTTTAGAATCTTTTTCAATGGTTCTTTCTCTTGCAACTCTCTGAGATTGGGAGTGTTTGGAGAACTGACATTGACTACAAAATAATCAACACAGTGATGCAAGGCTTTGAGGCATTTTAGATAATCGTCAACTGCGTTTTCATTGGGTGTAGCTTTGTTTTTGCCGATGTTGCCACCAACGACTAGGTTTTTGGGTCTATTTTCTAATCTTTTCACCAAGGCATCTAAACCTTCATTGTTAAAACCCATCCGGTTGATGATTGCTTTTTCGTTGATGATTCTGAACAAACGGGGTTTTTCATTTCCTGATTGAGGCAATGGAGTCACTGTTCCGACTTCAACAAAACCAAAACCAAGGTTATTCCAAGCATTCAAGAGTTTCCCGTCTTTATCAAATCCTGCTGCTAAGCCAACTCTATTGGGAAATTCGATTCCCGCGACTGTGATTGGATTGCTTTTTTTATGTTTTCCGTAAAAACAACTCAACAACATTCTTCCTAAAAAGAATGAGGAAATGATTGAGATCACTTTAAAAGTGAAGTGATGTGCTTGTTCGGCATCCATGCCAAACAACAAGGGTCTTATGAAATATTTATACAATTGCCAACAATTAACTGTTTGCAAAATTGAACAAAAAAACGAAGGAAAAACCGATTGAGGAAAAGAATTTTGGATGAAATTCATTTTCGATGAAACCAAATAACTTGTTCCTAACTTAGAGTTGAATTTTGGATTTATTGAAATTTGTTAGAACACAAAATAAGAAGTTTATTGTCCTAATTGTTGGTTTAAGACTTGTGTTTCTCTTATTCTTCTTTCTAATTGCCTAGCGTATTGTGCTGCATATTTGTTTCCGAATTGAGCGTAAGACATTCTTGCAAGCTTCAATGCTTCTTCTAAATTTCCATAAACTTCATGACATAAGGCTAAATTATAAGTTACATTTCCTTTTCTGGGATTGCTTCCATTGAAAACTTTTTCCCATTCTTTTTGAGCGTTTTCCCAATCAAACATTTTGGCATATCTGGCACCAAATTGCACTTGATTGTTTTTTCTGTCTTTCTTGAAGTACATTCTATTTACCCAAAGCTGATAAGGCATCAACAAACTTGCGTAATTGTTGGCTGCACTCCTTGCCATCACTTTGGTGCCTTCAGCACGGTTAATCAATTTGGCCAAAGCTTCGGGAAGGGTATTTCCTGTTGCATCCCAAGAGCGTGACATATTTAAGTCTCTGGCATCAATGATGGTTTGATTGTTTACATCGTATAATCTAAGTCCATATTTTACTGAACCTAAAGCGGTGGCTATGAATTGCCTTTGGACAACTTTTTGCCCATTGACTAGATTTTCTATGTCTTTATAGGTATCACTTCTTTTGAAATCGGTGTCAAAATATTCTAAAACAAGCACAGCTTCTGTGTTGTATTTTCGGGCTAAAGAGCTTATCTCAGTCCAACTCAAAGGCGCTGGCATGAATGAACCCGTTGAAGAACTTTTGAGTCTTTCCGTTGCAACCGTCACTTGAAAAGTCCTCAGATTTGACCTTGAAAGTTGATTTGATATTTGAGCTATCAACTCTTCTGCAGCCATTTTGTCTTCAAATGGGATTTCTCCTGAAAGCACACCTTCAATCACATTCATGACTTTGTTTTCAGGTGCTGAGCGATTGATAATCAAAATTTTGTTTATGTTGCTTTGAATGGTGACAGTTGCCGGTTTGTTAACTCTTAGCTTAATATGTTTCTTGCTGGTGCATGAGAATGCGAAAACAAACAAAGATAGAAATGCGATGAAGATTTTGGTCATAGATTTAAATATGTTAGTTTAAAAAGCAATTTATTTAACGAGAAGCGTATTATTTTGTTTATTTGTCATCAAAAAAGAGACATGGTTTTATTAGATGGCAAGAAACTTTCTTCTGAGATTCTATCGGAGTTGGCAACCGAGGTGACTGAAATGATTTCAAAGGGTCAAAGACCCCCACATTTGGTGGCTGTTTTAGTGGGTGAAGACCCTGCTAGTCAGACTTATGTTGCCAGCAAAGTGAGACATTGTGAACAAGTTGGGTTCAAATCAACATTGCTAAAACTTGATGTTGAAACTTCTGAAAATGAACTGTTAGAGGTGATTCAGAAACTGAATAAAGACTCTGCTGTTGATGGGTTTATTGTTCAGTTGCCACTTCCCAAACACATCAATGAATTGAAAATCACTCAAGCCATTGAACCGCAAAAAGATGTTGATGGTTTTCACCCAATGAATGTGGGTAAGTTGGCCTTAGGATTGCCTACTTATATATCTGCCACACCTTTAGGAATTTTAGAGATTTTGAAAAGGTATAACATTGAAACTGAAGGTAAAAATTGTGTTGTGATTGGAAGAAGCAACATTGTGGGTTCACCCATCAGTATTTTGCTTTATCAAAACAGTTATCCCGGGAATTGTACGGTGACAGTTTGCCACAGCAAAACCAAAAACCTAAAGGAAATCACCTCCCAAGCTGACATTTTAGTGGTTGCAATGGGCAAGCCAGAATTTGTGGGTGCAGAGATGGTGAAAGAAGGTGCAGTGGTGATAGATGTAGGTATTCACCGAATGAAAGACGAAAGTAAAAAATCAGGATTTAAGATTGTTGGTGATGTTCGATTTGATGAAGTTGCTCCGAAATGCAGTCACATCACACCTGTTCCCGGTGGAGTTGGCTTGTTGACCATTTGTGCTTTGCTTAAAAACACCATGATGGCACGCAAGAATTGAATTTTATTGCATCATCATTTTTTGACACTTCATTCCTGAAATTGCGCAATTGAGTTCTAAGAAGGAATCTTTGTTTTTAATGAAGCTTAATATTGCATTGCCAAATTGATTCAAGAAACATCAGACATAAGGTTTGTATTTGATAGCAATCGGGAAGGAGTTTTTGTTTTACTCTTTTTTGTGAAGCTTAAAGCGGTAGAAAAAAAAATTAAGCTTTAGAGCTTTTTGACCTAATCTTGTGTGATGATTTTAAGGAAAGATAAATTTAAGTTATCATTCAAAGCAAATTAAAACTAATTGACGATGCAAAAAATTGAGAGCATTTTTAGTCATTTCTGCAAAAGACATCAGATTCACTCTGCTCAATTGATGGTTTCAAGATTTGATGAAGAAGTGTTGTTGAGTTATGGAAACATTTCTCCTGACTCGAAGATTTATATTGCTTCAGCAAGTGAAATTTTTGTAGCTACATGTTTTATGAAATTCCATCAAGACAATCGGTTAAATGTTGAGGACCCGATATCAAATTGGATTTCTTCTGAAACATTAGACAATCTGTTGGTTTTGAATGGAAAAAACTATTCTAAATAAGTGAAGATTTTGATTTGCAACTCATCAGGAATTCCTGATTATTTTCAAGGAAAAGTGTCCCAAAATGGCTCAAGTCTATATAAAAAATTGAAGAAAAATGAAGACCTAAGTTGGACATTTGAAGAATGTGTAAATTGGTCTAAACAGATAAAACCAAAATTTGCGTTAGGGAGAAAAAATCAAGCGGAATATTCAGATACTATTTTTCAGTTGTTAGGTAAAATATTAGAGAACCTTACTGGAAAATCTTTGCATTTGGTTCTAGAAGAGGAGTTATTCAAACCGTTGAAACTGAAAAACACTTTTTATTCTATATCGAGAGTTCAGTTGAACCATGGCCTTTCTGGAATGGAAATCAAGTTTTGCATTTGCCAAAAGCAATGAGCTCATTCGGTGCAGACGGGGGAATGGTTTCTAATGCATTTGAAATTATGCAATTTTTGCGCAAGTTTTATAAAATTGAAATCGTTGACTTGAATCAATTCATTGGATTTTGGAATTGGAGAAAAATCTTTTTTCAAATATCTTATGATTTGGGTCAAATGAAATTCGAATTACCAAAGGTGTTTACATTATTGAAGAAGATTACATTGATAGTCCATTCAGGAATGAATGGTTCATTTATGTTTTTTTGTCCTAAAACAAATGCTAATTTCACGGGAACGATAAATGAAGTAAATGACCTAAGTTTAGCATTCAGATTAATGCTTAACTTGAACAACAGTTTCAAGCAGTGTAAACAGAAGATTTTTCCACAAATTCTTTCCAACAAATTTTAAACCACTCTGTGAATTGTTCAGGATTCTTGATGATTGATTCTTGTATTTGCTCAGGTTTGAGATATTGAAATGTATTAACTTCTTTTTGGTTAATGACTGGCAGATCGTCAGTTATTCCGTGAAATACATGGTCGAATTCGAATTCAGTTAATCCGTTATCAAAATCAACTTTATAAATGAAGCTGAATAAGAATTGCAAATTGGTTTCGATTCCCATCTCCTCTTTTAATCGTCTTTTTGCACCATCATGGGCAGATTCTCCCGGTCTTGGATGACTACAGCAAGTGTTAGTCCACAACATAGGTGAATGATACTTCTCTTGCGCTCTTTGTTGTAACAAAACTTCTCCTTTGGAGTTGGTCAAAAAAACAGAAAAAGCTCTGTGTAATATTCCTCCTTTTTGATGAGCTTTTAGTTTTTCGCAAATCCCAATTTGCTCATCATTTTCATCAACCAAAATCACAAAATCTTCCGTCATCATTTATGAGAATCTACGATTTCTTTAAAACTTTTACAAAGATAATTACTAGAAAAATCACAATTTTGAAGATAATCTATTAATAGGCGTTTATCTTCCTGAATATTTTTTTGATAATCTAAAATTGCCGGAGAATTAATTTGCACTGCAAACCGAAAATATCTAAAAAGACATTGTTGTGGATTTTCAGAAATTAAACTCTCTAGAATTTCTTTACCTTTTTTGAATTCTGAAAATTTCTTGAATGGATTATCGAAATATTGAGCGTTGAAAAAATGGACATTTGCCGAGAATACCTTATACGTTTGGTCGTCTAATTGACTTCTGTTTGAAGCTAAAAAACTGGCTAGTTGAGCATTTCCTTCCTTGGTTTTAGCAGCTTTGTGATACAATTCCATTAAGCTTTTCAATTTAACTTCACTGTTTGAAGCACTCACATACATAGAAGAAAAAATAAAGAGCAGAAAGAATTTCATTTTCAAAGCAAATTCAAATTGTGTCTAAGATAAGAAGTCAACAAAAGCATGTATTTTTTTTGATCGGGAATTCTTATTCTCTCTTGCATCACTTTTTTTGAAGGGAGACTCTTTATTTTTTTAAAAAGAGAAAAATAATAAACATACGCAATGTAAACACCGAATCTTGAAGATTTTTCTAGTTTCAAAATACCTTCATAAGCATGTTTAAAATCATTTTCTATATCAAGTTCAATTTGTGCTTTTGTGGAATCGTCAAAGGTATTCATATCCAATTTCGGGAAATAAGCTCTGCCCATCTCTTGATAGTCTGCTTTCAAATCTCTTAAGAAATTAATTTTCTGAAAAGCCGAGCCAAGAGACATCGCATAATCTTTGAGTTCATCATACTTTTTTTGGTCTCCTTCAACAAATACTTTCAGACACATCAAGCCCACCACTTCTGCAGAACCTAAGATATATTCTTTGAAACCTTCAAAATCATAATCTTTTCTTGATAGGTCCATTTCCATAGATTTCAAGAATTTATCAATTAAATCAAAAGGTATGTCATATTTTTTAACCACATGTTGAAAACTGTTCAAGATGGGGTTAAGGCTGATTCCTTGAAAAATTGCTTTGTAAGTTTCTAATTTAAAATCTTCAAGTAGGTTTTTTTTATCAAAATTGTGGAATGTATCCACAATTTCATCTGCAAACCTCACGAAACCATAAATGGCATAAATAGGGTTTCTAAACTTTTTTTCAAGAAGCCTTATACCTAATGAAAAAGAAGTGCTGTAACTTGTTGTGGTGATTTTGCTAGCAGCAATTGAAACAGTATCAAAAAGCTCTTTTTTGTTGTTCATAATGAATTACAGTTTATGTTCTTTAAAAATCTCGTTAGCTACAACTTCACCTGATATAATTGAAGGCGGAACACCTGGTCCGGGAACTGTCAATTGACCTGTGAAATAAAAATTATCTAAGTGTTTACTCTTTAGACTTGGTTTTAAAATTGCAGTTTGTTTCAAAGTATTTGCCAAACCGTAAGCATTTCCTTTGAATGCATTATAATCTTTCACAAAGTCATTGTGAGCGAAGTTTCTTCTGTATTCTATAAAAGGTCTTATGTCTTGTTTTGTAATTTTTTCTAACCTATCCATCACCAAATTGAAATATTTTTCAAGAACATCAGGATTATCTTTCAAACCCGGGGCAACAGGAATAAGAATAAATAAGTTTTCTTTTCTATCAGGAGCAACCGTTGAATCTGTCACAGAAGGACAGGACACATAGAACAATGGGTTCGTAGGCCATGAGAGATTCTCATAGATTTCTTTTGCATGAACATCAAAATCTTTATCAAAAAACAGATTATGATGTTTTAGGTTTTGAAGTTTTTTAGAAACTCCGAGATAGTAAATCAGACAAGATGGTGCCATTACTCTCTTTTGCCAATAATCATCGCTATAATTTCTAAAACCTTCCGGCAAAAGCACAGTGTCGGTGAAGTGATAATCAGAAGAAGAAACTACGATATCACATTTGTGTAAACCATTATCATGCAAAAGTCCATTGGCTTTGTAGCCATCGACTACAACTTTCTTTATAGAAGTTGATTTAATGATTGACACACCTTGTTCTTTGGCAATTCTTTCCATTGATTGAACAATTTTGTTCATTCCTCCCATCGGATACCAAGTCCCAAGTTCTATATCTGCATAATTCATCAAACTGTAAAGAGCAGGTATATTTTGAGGTTTAGCTCCCAAAAACAATACAGGAAATTCAAGTAACTGAATTATTCTAGGGTCTTTGAATAATTTTCTGACATAATTAGACATGGAATTGAAAACATCAAGCTTCAAAACACCCGTCATTAATCTTATGTCAAAGAACTCAAATATTGAACGACTTGGTCTATAAACTAAATCTTTAACACCAACTTCATACTTATATTTACTCTCTTCTAAGAACTTTTTAAGATTTTTGGCACTGCCTTTCTCAACTGATTCGAACAAATCGTATAGTTTTTCTAACTCAGCCGGAACATCCCAAAATTCAGTTTCATTGAAATATATTCTGTATGATGGATCCAATCTTTTAAGTTCATAAAGCTCTGAGGTTGTATAACCAAAATCATTGTAAAACTTCTCAAAAACATCTGGCATCCAATACCAACTTGGCCCCATATCGAAAACAAATCCGTTATTCTCGAAGACCCTGGCTCTACCTCCACATTGATCATGTTTTTCAAACAACGTCACTTCATAACCTTTTTTTGCCAGATAGGATGACGCAGATAATCCTGAAAAACCACTACCAATAACCGATACTTTTTTTGTCATCTTAAAAGTTTAGATAATTTAAGAACTAACATCTGAATGTTTTGTTTAATCATTTAGAAAAAAAGTTTAACAAGAATTAAACAATTCAATCAAACATGTTTTAAACTAAAAATTAGTTCTTAAAAATTACATCAACTTTAATGATTTATTTTGTGAAAGAAATTGAATTAAAAAAATACAATTCAAAACACAACATTTATTTTAATAAGGCACAATATACCTTAAATAAACCATATTCTATCTCAATTTAAAGACAAAGATTGAAAATGAATTTTCAAAACACTCAAAACTTTTTTTCAGAAATACGTAATATTACTCAGAGGATTTTCAATTAATCAACACCATTATCAAACTTCACTTCATTAAAAAACAAGACTTTTCTTACGAGAGTCATATTATTAAATTAAACTTATCAAACTAAAACCTGTCAAATTTGACGAATTGAATGCGCCCTGATGGAAGATAACGAGCTGGTGAATAAATGCCAGCAAGAAGAAACCAAAAACCAAGCTTTCGCAATCTTGGTTGACAGATATCAAAAAAAGGTCTATTGGTTAGTTAGAAAAATGGTTATTGACCATGATGAAGCTGACGATTTGACTCAAGATATATTTGTTAAAGTATGGAAAAACCTATCTGGGTTTAAAGGTGATTCAAAACTATTCACATGGATTTATAGAATTGCTGTGAATGAATGTTTAAATCATCTAAGCAATAAAAGAAAACGGTTTTTCATTCCTATGGTGGATGTTGAAAAAGAAATGAGTCGAAAGATTGACTCAGGACTTCACATTTCAGGTGATGAAATCCAAATCAAACTACAAAAGGCCATATTAACACTTCCTGAAAAACAACGTTTAGTTTTTAATATGAAATATTTTGAAGAAATGAAATATGAAGAAATTGCGGAAGTTTTGGGAACATCAGTGGGGGCTTTAAAAGCATCATATCATCATGCAGTGAAAAAAATTGAAGATTACATGAGCAGAAATTAAACTATGTTTAATCGCAAAAGTCAAAAAGAAAGTGAAAAAAACAGAAGTAAATAGAAAATTCCGTCATCAAGATTTTAAACATCCTTTTCAATGCAAAGAAGGGTATTTTGAATCATTGCAAAGTAATATTTTTAAGAAAATCCATCAACTTGAAAATCCTTTTGTTGAATCTTTGCCATTTTCAAGTCCTGAAAACTATTTTGAAACTTTAAGCGAGAATATATTCAGAAAAACAAGTCAACAATTAAGTCTATCGGACACTGAAATAAAGCTACCGGTATATTCATTGGCAAGTGAAGAATACTTTGCAATGAGTAGCCAATTGATTCTTGATAGGACCGTTCGAAAACGTAAAAATAAGCTAGTATTTGATGGTTTATCTTTTAGGCTAAGTCCACAAATGATTCATGTTTTTACTGTTTTTGTTTTTGTTCTATGCTTAGGTTCAGTTTTATATTTCACGCAACAATTGAATGAAAGAACAAATCAGGTTGCTTCATTAAACCAAACAGAGATTAGTGAATTTTTGATAGAGAATCTTGATGAAATTGATTTGAAAGAAATGAACACAAACACGATGTTCGAAAATTTAGATTTCATTAACCTTGATGAATTATCTGAGTCTGAAAAAGAAAAGCTATTTTTGGAAAATATTGTTACTTATTAATCCTAAGATGCTTTGAAGAATATCTTCATCATTTTTTTATCTGTTTTCCTCATTAATGCAAATTATTTATTTGCACAACAAAATAATGTTGAATTGGCTAGAGTAGCTTTTATTTCTCAGAAAATCAAACTTAGTTCAGAACAAGCACAACTTTTTTGGCCACTTTACAATGAGTTTAACGACAAAAAGACAACAATCAAAACCCAAATGAAGAAATTGAGTCTTGAAAACTTAACAGAAAAAACGACTGATGAAATAATTATTTCAGATATCAAAAAACTTCAACAACTGAAACAAAAAGAAGTAGATATAGAAAAGGAATTTACTGACAAATGTTTAAAAATATTAAGTCCCAGACAATTTGCCGAGTTATATCAGGCTGAAAGAGAATTCAAGCTTATTTTAATAAAAAAACTGGGAGAAGGTCAATAAGTCAAAGTTCCTCAGCCCATTTGTGCAACAAGAGCAAAACCCAAATTCTGTTATACAAATAAGCGTTTGAACTTGAATTCAAAAATTGAGTTTTCAACCTTTTTACTGCGTCATAGTTAACAAAACCGTGTTTTAGTACGACCTCTTCACTCAAAAATTTATCCAATAAAAAGGAAAAATCAAATTTCAGCCATTTTTGTAATGGTGTTGAAAGCCCCCTTTTAGGTCTTTCAATAATTTCTGTTGGCAAATATTTTTGAGCAAGCTTTTTTAGTAGATATTTACCTTGTCCGTTCTGAAATTTCAATGAAGGATGCAAATTGAAAGAAAAAGCAATTAATTTTTCAATCCCGATTGGTCAACTGGGGCGAAATCTGAGCATTGGCAATATCAAACTGCACATCTCG
>JBDNDT010000002.1:0-22018 GCA_046718985.1 Cytophagales bacterium | reverse complement strand
CAAAGTGCATCTTTAGAGGTTCTTTGTCCATATCCCGCATAAATCATTCTTTTGGTCGGATGGGCTATCAAATCTCCATTTCCTTCATAAACCACGTTTTCGCTCAAATGCAAGATTTTGTATTCTTTGGATTTAAAGAAATCTATAGTAGCCGGAATCTCTTTCTTTCTGGATTCATGCATCATATTCGAGGCTAAAAAGACTTTCTCTCCGTTCAACAACAACCATGGAAAACCATGATTAGCGGTAAAAACCATATCTTCTAAATTTTCCGTCGGACTCACCTCTTCATATTCATCTAAAATCCCCTCTTCTACCCATTTCTGATAAACCGATTTGATGAGTTGCCACTGTGTCAAAGCCATTTCCTGATTGGTTGAACCAACATTCCCTTCCATGTGTGGGTTTTTAACATCAACTACCTTGAAAAACTTAGGCTCACAGGTCAAGATTTTCATTGGTTCAACCCTTGGTGGGATTTCTGCAAGTTCAAAATCCACATCGTCAATGGATAGAATTTGGGCTTTGTGGCAAGATTTCATGTCAATTGATTTTTGGTTGAAATATCGTCTTTTTCTATGATTAGTTTCAATTCTTGATACCAACTTTCTCCATATTTCCGAATCAAAGGCTGTTTCAAGAATTTGTATAAGGGGGTTTTCAAAGCTTCTCCGTGTGCACAAGCAGGTGCACAAATGTGCCATTTGTCATAATTTAAGGTCTCATAATTTTCGCTATACTTTTTTACCCTGATAGGATAAAGATGACAAGAAATAGGTTTGGGGAAATCTATTTTTTTCTCTTTAAAAGCTATTTCAAAGGCACATTTCGAAGTTCCGTCTTGTTCAAAAACCACAAAGACACATTCGGCACCTTCGATGGTTTGGGTGCAAAATTCTCCGTCATCATCTTGAACAATGATGCCATTTGTTGCAATATAATCCTTTGATTTCTCACTGAGATATGGCACAACTTCATGAAAAACATCCTCAATGATGCTCACTTCCCCCAATTCAAGCGGCGCACCCATATCACCCTCCACACAACAAGCACCTTTGCATTTTGATAAATGACAAACAAAATGTTTTTCTGCAATGTCCTTACTTATATATGTGTTTCCAATTACAATCATTTCTCACACTTCATAAGCCCAATCAACACTTCCTTTCATGTCTTTCACTGCAATTCCCAAAGATTTCAAACCCGACCTGATCTGATCCACCTTAGCATAATCTTTTACTTCCTTAGCTTGTTTATAAAATTCTAACAACATTTTAATCAACTCTTTGCTGTCTTCCGATGATTCTGCTTTCAGTCCAAGAATCTCAGTGAAGAACACTGAAAAGGTATTGCAAAGTTCATCGAAAGTGGATTTGCTGAGTTGGTGATGATTTTTTTGCTTGGTGAAAAAACTATTTAAAAATCCTGACATGGCAAACATAGCAGAAAGAGCAGCACCCGTGTTGAAATCATCATTCATGGACGCAAATGCTTGCGAAATGCTTTTTTTTACCTCACTTTCCAATTTTTCATCAACAGAATCTTGTTCTACCCAAATCAATTTCGGCACCGTGAGGAAAGTATTTAATAACTTCCTATAAGCTGTTTGAGCTGCTTTCAATGATGTATTTGATATATCCAAAGTGCTGCGATATTGAGCCTGCAAAATATAGAACCTGATGGTCATCGGGCTATACTGCTGCTCCAAATAAGTATGAGTGCCACAAAAAAACTCCTCCAAAGTGATAAAATTTCCATATGATTTTCCCATTTTTTTGCCATCAATGGTGATCATATTATTGTGCATCCAATATTTCGCGGGAGCATGGCCACAGCCTGCGTTGGCTTGTGCAATTTCACATTCATGATGAGGAAATAACAAATCCATTCCTCCGCCGTGAATATCAAAAAAACTACCTAAATATTTTTCTGCCATTGCCGTGCATTCAATGTGCCATCCCGGGAACCCCACTCCCCAAGGCGAATCCCATTTCATGATATGTTCAGGATTGGCTTTTTTCCACAACGCAAAATCCAATGCGTTTCTTTTTTCACTTTGCCCATCGAGCTCACGAGTGTTGCTGATAAGGTCTTCAACCTTTCTGCCTGAAAGTTCTCCGTAAGGAAATTTTTCGTTGTACCTCAATACATCAAAATAAACCGAACCATTAGATTCATAAGCAAAACCTTTTTGAAGAATCGTTGAGATCAATTTAATTTGTTCGGGAATATGCCCGGTTGCTCTTGGCTCAATGCTTGGTCTTTTCACATTGAGCTGATCCATGAACTGATAATACCGGTTTGCATAATGTTGAGCTACTTCCATCGGTTCCACCTGCTCAAGTTTTGCTTTTTGGGCAATTTTGTCTTCACCCTCATCAGCATCGTTCTCTAAATGACCCACATCTGTGATGTTCCGCACATAGCGAACTTTGTAGCCCAAGTGATTAAGATACCTCAAAACAACATCAAAAGTGATGGCAGAACGGGCATGACCCAAATGAGGATCGCCATAAACTGTTGGTCCACACACATACATGCCAACGTGTGTTTGATGGATGGGGATAAATTTTTCTTTGTTTCTTGAAAGCGAATTATAAACGTGAAGAGACTCCATTTTCGAAATATGAACCGCAAAGGTAAAATTTTTTCAGGGAGAATAGGCTTCAAATTTGAATAATGACTGATTTCATAAACTCAAAAATAAAATCACATTAATTTTTTTTGGATTAGGGCAAACCGCCTTAGGGCGGCCAGGCTCTCGGGGCTCGCTCTTTTTTGTTCCGCTTATGGCTCCACAAAAAAGGAGCTCAAACAAACCCCTCCATCCTTTTTGCAACAACACAGGGTTCTTTTTCTCATTTTGATTAAAAGCCAAAACATAGCAAAACATAAATTCAATTTTTCAGTCTTCTACTTTGGGTCTAGAATAAACCTGCATATTAAAGTATGTGTATCAATCCTTAATTCATATCAAAAATTCTAAAAATAATAGTAATGGCTTCTGAATAAAAAACGTCACTTTCAAAAAATTACTTAAAATTTCCAGAACAGAACCTCATTTACAATAGTAAAATTTCTATTACGACTATAAAATTTCACAATACGGTTGATTTTAATTTCATATAGTCCAAACCAAGCAAAATTAAAATAATGTTAAATATAAAAACGTATATATACTTAACTAAATAAGCATATATACTTAATTTTATTTTTTTTTTAAAATTTTGTCATACATAAAGCATCCAATTTTTTGGACTTACGTAAGAATTAACATCAAAAACCAATTAAACATTTTTAATCAAAGCCATTAAACTATGAAACCTTATTTTCACAATCAATCAAGAAAACCCACAATAACTTGCACAAAATCAAGACACTTATGTATTTTATGAAGTATTTTTACTCAATCAAACAAATTCATATTAATTAACTGATTAAAATTATTTTCTTTTTCCTATATTTGTTTCAAATCGTCCTGAATTTAGTAAGGCATAAAGACAATTCTACTTTTAAAAATTAAAAGCTATGTTCAGAACCACTCAAACAAGACAAAAGATAAAGTCAACTTTCGAAGATTATGCAGCAGATAAGTCATTTTTTGATGACTTGTTCGTAAATGACGGAACAATCAGAGAATACTATAAAGACATTTACGAATATTTTTGCCTTTATTCGCCAAACGATATCAAAGAATTCAACCAATACGCAAAAGAGTCTTTCTTCAACCAAGGAATCACTTTCAATGTATATTCTGACAAAGCAAAAGGTGTAGAAAGGATTTTCCCTTTCGATTTGTTGCCTAGAGTAATCAATAAAAAAGAATGGGATTTTATTGAAAGAGGTGTTCAACAAAGAAACACGGCAATAAATATGTTTCTTTATGATTTGTATCATGAACAGAAAATATTAAAAGACAAAGTAGTTCCGGCTGATTTATTACTCTCATGCAGTTTTTACAACAAACACATGGAAGGTATCAATCCCGTGGGTGATATATATGTCCATGTTGCGGGAACTGATATTATCAAACACTCAGATGGAGAATATTATGTGTTGGAAGACAATGTTAGATGCCCGTCGGGAGTGAGCTATGTGTTGTCTAACAGAGAGACTATGAAAAGGACATTTCCTAATATGTTAAGAGGACACAATGTGATGTCAGTTTATGATTATCCTGAAGAACTTTTGCAAACTATGCAATCTGTTGCTCCTAACAATGTTGATAACCCAACTTGTGTAGTGCTCACACCAGGAGTTTTCAATTCTGCTTATTATGAGCATTCTTTCTTGGCGTTGTGGATGGGTGTTCAGTTGGTTGAAGGTCGCGATTTGTTTGTTGAGAATAATTATGTGTATATGCGCACCATTTACGGACCGCAAAAAGTCGATGTTATATACAGAAGAGTTGATGACGACTTCATAGACCCGTTAGTTTATAGAAAAGACTCTTGTTTAGGTGTTCCGGGATTGATGGGGGCTTATGCAGCAGGAAATGTCACATTGCTTAATGCTCCGGGAACAGGGGCTGCAGATGACAAAGCGGTTTATATTTATCTTCCACAAATCATCAAATACTACCTTTCAGAAGAACCTATTTTAAACAATGTACACACTTATCGTTGCGAAATTCCATCAGAATGCAGTTATGTGTTAGAAAACATGGAAAATTTAGTAGTGAAACCGGTTGATGAATCAGGAGGATATGGGGTGATGATCGGAAGCAAAAGCACAAAAGCAGAGAGAGATGAATACAAGAAAAAAATAAAAGAAAACCCAAGAAAATATATTGCTCAGCCGATTATGAAGCTTTCAACTCATCCCACTTTTATTGAAGACAGTGAGGTTTTTGAACCTAGACACATTGATTTAAGGGTGTTTTCTTTGATTGGAAGAGAGAGAAGTTACACTTGCAAAGGTGGCTTGACAAGAGTAGCACTGAAAAAGGGAAGTTTAATTGTTAATTCGTCTCAAGGAGGGGGCAGCAAAGACACTTGGGTGTTGGAAGAGTAATGTTATTTTTGCCGAATAAATTTTTCTATTAACCTTTAAACTTAAAAAAATTTTTCTATTAACCTTTAAACTTAAAAATTGAATGCTTTCGCGTGTTGGGAACAGTCTGTTTTGGCTTGGCAGATTCATTGAAAGGGCTGAACATTTTGCAAGGTTCACAAGAGTTCAATATTTGTCTGCTCTTGATGCTCCGATGGTTCAGAAAAAACAATTTATCCTTGAGTCTATCTTGGATATGATTGGTTACCAATTCAATCATTTTGATGATGACACAAAACTATCTGAAGATGAGGTGTTGCATTATGTTTGTTTAGACGAAAACAATATTGATTCGGTGATTTCATCTGTGAATTTTGCCAGAGAAAACGCAAGAGGTGTGAGAGACACTATTTCATCTGAACTTTGGGAGTCTATCAACAAATATTATCACACCATCAATGATTTTCCTGTTGATGAATTTAGGAAAGAAGGGCCTTTTGATTTCAGTGAGATAGTTTATCAAAACTCCTCACTTGTTAAAGGATTCATAGACAACACACACATGCACAGCATTGAGTGGAGTTTGATGAGTTTAGGTTTGCATTTGGAAAGATGCATTCAAATCACCAGAATCGTATTGGCAAAACTGAACGATATTGAAAAGATTGACAAAGAAAATCCCGTGTTAATTCCTATCACTAACTATCAAGTTTCAACCTTGTTGAAATGCACAGAATCGTTTGATATGAGCAGGAAGCATTACAAAAGACCTCCAATGCTTAAACAGGCATTAGAATTTTTGATTTTAAACCATCAATTTCCAAAATCAATTTCTTTCAACTTGAAAAAAGCTCATTTTTATTTGGAAAATCTAGGTTTGGCAGACTTGATTTCAACCAACACCCCTGAGTTTGAATTGGGAAGGCTTTCAAACAATTTCAGATACACAACTATCGAAGAAATTGATGCGGAAAAACCAATTAAGTTTTTGGAAAGAAACTTAAATGAGTTTTATAAAATTTGCTCAGAAATTGACAATAAATATTTGAGTTACTGAACCATTTCATTTGATTAAGTTTTACATCAATTGAAAAAACTTTGTCAATAAATGTTTGGTTTTAATAAATTTTCACTAAATTTGCAGTCCGTTTTTGAATCGGACATAAATTTATAACAGACATGAATCCGTTACTTAAAGAAATAAATGCGCTTTATTCTGAAAAAAAAGCATCTTACCCGGCTTTCAATGCAGGTGACACCGTGAACGTACACGTAAAAATCAAAGAAGGTAACAAAGAGCGTATCCAGCAATATCAAGGAGTGGTGATTCAGAGAAGAAACCCAAGCTCGAATGGAGAAACTTTCACTGTGAGAAAAATATCAAATGGTGTTGGTGTTGAAAGAATATTCCATCTTTTGTCTCCAAACATTGAAAAGATTGAACTTGTGAGAAAAGGTGCTGTGAGAAGAGCAAGATTGTTCTATTTGAGAGAAGCTAAAGGAAAAGCTGCTAGAATCAAAGAAAAACTGAAATAAAAAATATTAAAATCATGAAAAGCCATCATTTGATGGCTTTTTTTATTGCCATTGTTTGAATTTTTCATAAAGAAATATATTTTTGGGTAAGTTAATTCAATTTTAAAACCAAACCTCAATATGGCATCATTAAACAAAGTCACTCTTATTGGACATTTAGGTTCAGACCCTGAAGTGAGGGAATTGCCAAGTGGAATGCAAGTTGCTAATTTCAACATTGCGACCAATGAAGTTTACATTGACAAGAACGGACAGAAACAAGAAAACACTGAATGGCACAGGATAGAATTTTGGGACAATCAAGCTAAAATCGCTGCTCAATACCTCAAAAAGGGAATGCAAGTTTATGTGGAAGGAAGAATCAAAACTGATTCTTGGGAAGACAATGGTGTGAAAAAGTATGCCACAAAAATCAGGGGCTTATCTTTTTTGATGCTTGGGAGTCCTAATCAATCTTCAGAGGGATATTCTTCTCAAAATCAACCTGCAAAGAGCGCTACTCCGGTTGCCACCCCTGCAAGTTTGAAATCTGACCCGGAAGATGACCTTCCGTTCTAATTGTTTAATCAACTAAACAGACTTTGGACAGTAGCAACCCCGATAGTTTTCAATTCTCAACAGTTTTTTTACAGACTGCATTGGTTGGTGGTATCCCGACTTATGCAGTCTTGTTTTTTGCCTTGGTCTTTCTTCTAACTCTTTCAGCTTTCGTTTCAGGAGCAGAAGTTGCCTTCTTTTCAATTGATTATCAACAAAGAATTGAACTCAAAACCAGCAACAACCCTAAGGAAAGAAAAATTGCCGAGATTTTAGAAAAACCACAAAAACTATTGGCAACTATATTGATATTGAATAATTTGTTCAATATCACCTTTGTCACCATCTCAACTTATCTCACTTGGCTGATTTTTGGCACTAAAGATTTGAAAAGTGTGGTTATTTTAGTCATCACTATTTTGGTGACTTTTGCCATTGTATTTTTTGGTGAAATAATCCCAAAAATATACGCCACTCGGAAAAATTTAGAACTCGCTGGCTTTGCTGTTTATCCTTTAGACTTTTTTGTAAAGCTGTTAAGCCCAATTAGTTTTTTGCTACTGTCTCTTGGGAAATTTTCAGAAAGATTATTGGGTAAGGAAGAATATAGCCTTTCGGTTGATGATTTGAATGATGCCATTGACCTGAATTATGAAAAAGAGGTCACCGAAGAACACAAAGAAATTTTGAAAGGAGTAGTCAATTTTGGTTCAATCAGTGCAAAGCAAGTGATGAAATCAAGAATAGACATTGCAGCAGCCGAACATGATTGGGATTTTCATCATTTAATGGAATTCATTAACCAAATGGGTTATTCGAGAATTCCTGTTTTCAAAGAAACTATTGATCAAATTGTGGGTGTGCTTTATGTCAAAGACTTGTTGAACCATTTGAACGAACCTGAAAACTTCAAATGGCAATCATTCTTGAGAGAAGTTTATTTTGTTCCTGAAAACAAAAAAATTGATGTACTGCTCAAAGAGTTTCAAAAAAGAAGGGTACACATGGCCATTGTTGTTGATGAATATGGAGGCACCAGCGGCTTGGTGACCATGGAAGACATCATTGAGGAAGTGGTGGGTGAAATCAACGATGAATATGATGAGGTTGAGAAAACCATTGAGTTGATTGATACCAATGAATATTTGATTGATACAAAAATATCTATCAATGATTTTCTCAAAAATGTTGATTTGCCCTTTGACACTTTTGATGATTTCAGAGAAGACAGTGAAACCATTGCCGGGCTTTTGTTGAATATCAACAAGAACATGCCTTCAATTGGAGACAAAATATCATGCAAAGGAATAAGCTTTGAGATATTATCTTTGGAAAAAAAGAGAATAGGAAAAGCTAAAGTACTTATTTCTTCGGCTGAATAATGTGTACTAAGTTTTTGGGTGATTTATAGAAACTCAAATGAGGTTGGCACTTCATTGCAAAAGGGATGGAGCGGTCTGTTTGAGCTCCTTTTTTGTGTAGCCCGGCGGAACAAAAAAGAGCGAGCCGCGAGGGCCCGGCCGCCCCTAGGCGGTTTGCCCAAAACTTATTAAATTATAAAGTTTTGAAAACGAATTGTTTTTTAAAGAAAATTGTCTTGAAATGGTGAAAAATTTGAAGTTTTGTTTATTGTTTTCTGTTTTTTGTATCATTTTGACCTCATGCTCTGAGGATGAAGCTTATGCTCCTAAGAAAAAGGCTTTTCATCACCTTGAATTACCAGACCATCGTTATGTGGAATTGTCTAAAAAACATCCTTATTTTTTCGAACATTCACTTTTTGCCGAAGCTTTTGATGACACCACAGGAACGGTCGAACCCCATTGGATAAATTTATATTACAAAGACTTTGATGCTACTATTCAGTTGACTTACAAAGACTTGAAAAAGGACAAAAAAAAATATGCCGAGATCGTTGATGACGCTGTGAAATTGGCAAACAAACATCAGGTGAAAGCATACTCTATTGAAGAGATTCAAATCACTACACCGAAGAATAAAAAATATTATGTTTATGAACTGACAGGTGATGTGCCAAGTCAGTTTCAGTTTTATGCCACAGACACCAATCAACATTTTTTGAGAGGTGCTTTATATTTCAACACAGCTACTAAAAACGATTCTCTTGCACCTGTGATAGAATTTATCAAAATGGATATCATTCACCTCTTGAACACGCTTGAATGGAGGAATTAGGGATTTGTTGAAGAAACAAAACCTTTGTAAATTCTGAATGCAACACAATAATTAAAAGTTTTGATAGCCATTGCATTGGGAAGTATTCGGATTGTTTTCAATACAGCTGTATAAATCCACTGTTTCAATATCAGTTGAGCAAGTTTTGACTTTAAGCTTTTTCCTGTGAAAATGCCGAGGTGAAAAATTTCTTTGCATTCAGGATGTTTTTGGTGTATATATCTCAGGCTAGTTGCTCCAAATTCTTCCAATTGATTGAGCACTTTTTCAATTGTTTTGTCCATAACAGAGCTTGCTGTGGCTTCTGAATTGAAGATGAATGTCGGGTTGATAGTTTTTTTCAAACGAATTGCGAATTCAGTGTCGTCGCCACCATAGTTTTTCATGCTTGCATCAAATCCACCGAGCGATTCAAACCATTGAGTCGGAAGGGCTACATTCTGTGTGGTGAAATAACTAAATGGAGATGTTTGTGTATTTTTAAATTTACCCACTCCCCTACTTGATAGATACCTGGCCCAAAAGTTGGTATTGAGATCTTGATAAATCACTTTTCCGATTGAAACGCTGTTTCCTAGATTTAAGACATCAAGGTGATTTGATAAAAGGTTTTCATTTGCTACCATGTCAGAGTCAAGAAAAAGGACATATCTACCATTGAGCCTTCCTAAGGCTTGGTTTCTGTTGGCTGCTCTTCCGTGGTTTTTTTTATCAGGATGTTGAAAGAATCGAACATTTTGGTGTTCATTCACCCATTGGATGCACATTTCAGGTGTACCGTCTTCCGAGCCATTGTCACAAATCAACACTTCAAAAGAGTGATGTTTCAATCTCAACAGTGAATGAAAGCACATTTCCAATTCACTTTTGTTATTGAAAGTGGGAACAACGATGGAGAAATCACAAAAATGGCTCATAAATCTCTTTCAAAACTTTCACTTCATTTTCCCAACATAAATGTTCAGCCGCTGTTGCTGCATTTTTTGAATATTTATTCATTAATTCTTCATTATTGAGCATGTTTGAAATGGTTTGAGCAAGTTCTGAAGCAGATTTGCTGTCTTTCAAAATGACCCCGTTTTGAAACTGTTCGATGACTTTTCTCATTTCAGGCAAATCAGAAACAATCACGGGCAAATGACATTGAATGTAATCCATAAGTTTGTTGGGCAAGCAGAGTGTTGAGTTCAAACCAATAGGTTGTTCTATACTGATGCCAATTTTTGCCTGAGCTGTGATTTGGCTCAACTGTTGGAATGGAATGGCACCCCAAAATTTAACTTTGTGTTCAACATTCAAAGATTTGGCAAGGTTTTTCATTTCATCTAACAAATCGCCCGGCCCGACACACCAAAACTCAACATTTTCCAATTGTTTCAAAGCCTCTAACATGACCTCTATGCCACGACTTTTATTGATGTTGCCTTGATAAATGACAACATTCTTTTTCTCAAGCACAGGCAGTTCTTTCAGCCTGAAAGGTACATTTCTCAGAACTTTGATTGGTCTTTGATATAAGGCCTCATAAATATCTGCGATGCTCTGATTGACGGTTGTGATTCGTTCAAGTTTAGGGAATAAAAAACGCTCTAATGTTAACCAGATTTTTTTGGTGAAAGGTCTGTGATCAAGTTCAGGCATTTCTGTGAAATATTCATGGGAATCATAAATCAAGACAGAACCTTTGAGTTTAGAAACCAAAAAAGAGGGTAACAAGGTGTCTAAATCGTTTGAAGTGATGATATCGGCTTTTCTAAACAGCAAAAAAAAGAAGATTCTCAGGTTAAACTCAAGGTAGAATATTTTACCTTTTTCAAAAATCAAAGGCACTCTGGCTGTTTGATAATCCCTTTTGGCTAATTCAAGTGATTTTTTTCTTTTTGCCCCCACCAACAACACTTCAAACCCCATTTCAGTGAGAGAGGTGCAAATTTTGTGCATCCTTTGGTCAATTGTCAAATCATTGATAACGGGAAGAATGACTTTCTTCTTTTTCATGCGACTGTTAAAACCCAAAAATAGATTAAAAAAAATTGAATAGCTGAAAAATGGGCTTTATTTTAAAACCACCTTAAAACAAAAAAAGCCGAAAAATTTCGACTTTTAGTGATCCCGCTGGGACTCGAACCCAGGACCCATACATTAAAAGTGTATTGCTCTACCAACTGAGCTACGGAATCGTTATCTTTGCAATCTTGATTTGTTTTTCTTAATTGCGGATGCAAAGGTAGTGTTTTATTTTTAAACCAAAAACAGTTTATTAAAAAAATGAGGTTATTTTTTGTAATTAATTTCTTGGTGTGTTTTAACTGTTTGTCAAACAATGTTTTGTTGCAAAAAGCTGATTCGCTTTTTGAGAAACAAAAATACATTGAGGCTTTAGTTTTGTATGATTCATTGTTCACAAAGCACGAGATTTTCTCCCCTTCTATGCTTTTGAAGATGGCATACATCAGTGAAGGAAAAGGCGATATTTTCAAAACGTTGTATTTTCTGAATGTTTATAACCTTCATTTTCCTAACCTGAAAGTGGTGAGAAAAATGGAATCTTTGGCAAAAGCGAACAACCTGAAGGGATTTGACTATTCTGATTGGGAGTATTTTGTTGGCTTATACAATGAATATTTCAAATTCATTGAATTGTCTTTGATTGCGTGTTGTGTGTTGTTTTTTGTTTATCAAGCAATAAGATTTTTAGCACAAAAACAAATAAATCTCTTGAGGGTATATTTGCTGATTTTCCTGACGACAATCACCATCTTGGTGGTTAATATTGGTCTTCCGTCATACAAAGCATTGGTGATTGCAGAACAAGCTTTTGGAATGGAAAGTGCTTCAGCGGCTTCAAAAATCGTAACAGTCATCAGCCAAGGTAACCAAGTGAATGTGTTGAATAAAGATGGTGTGTGGTATGAAGTTTTGTTTGAAAATCAAACTTTATTTCTCAGAGAAGACCATCTTTTCATGGTTTCAAACAAAAGAGTTCAAGAACAATTCAATTTTTTTGCTAAGATTTATGATGCTTTGAAAAGTTTATTTGGCTTTGTTTGGAATTGAAAGAAAAACAAGTTTATGAGCTCAATCTGTTTTTCTTGAGAAATCAAATTTTTGCGTCAGTGTGAATCTGAGGATGTCCCTATCCAAAAAATCCACGCCACTTGCCTGTTGTTGGAACCAATTCATATAACCAACTTCTATAAAGTTACTTTCAGTTATTTGACTTCCCAAGCCAAAATAAATTCTGTTTTGATCAAAAACATTATTGACAATTTTTGAACCCATGTTGAACATGATTTCATCAGCCACCACCAAACACAAAAGCATGTCATTACTATCTTTTTTCAGGAAAGGCCAAACTGCCCTGATTTGATATCTGAATCTGTAGTTCGTGAACTCATAACCATTTTCCAATTCGGTTCTGTTTGAGTTGGTTTTATGCCTGAAACGAACCTCAAAACGATATCTGTGATTAAAATCAAGCGTTCTGAATTTTTGCTTGTTTTTAAACTCAACATGAGGCCTGATTTCAGGAACAGCTAAGTTATTCACTTTTGAATTTGGGTTTTGAGGACTTTGCAGAAAATAGCAAATCCCCAGAGAGCCTTTCCAACTTTTTTCAAGTTTGGTGGTGAGCATGGTTCTGAACACAAATTGATGTTGTGACAAAGGCGAACTGAAGAAACGCTCTTGAATGTCAGTTTCAAGCTCTAATCCTTTGCCTAAATTAGATTTGTTATTGTAAGTGAACCAAACCAATTGTTGTTCTGAAACACGCTTTTGCGCCAAAACGCCATTTATAGCAACATATGAAATAATGAAAAAGAGTAACTGGTGATTACATTTTTTCAAAAACGTTTTTGAATGATACTTCTTTCCCAATTTTTTCAACCAATTCTTTTGCATGAACTCTTTCTTGTGTTGCAGTGTCTCTGTGTCTGATAGTTACAGTGTTATCTTCAAGTGTTTGATGGTCAACAGCAATGCAAAAAGGTGTTCCGATGAGGTCTTGTCTGGTATATCTTTTCCCAATGGAGTCTTTCTCCTCATAAACGGTGTTGAACTCCATTTTCAAAGCTTTATAAATTTCTTGGGCTTTTTCAGGCAGGCCGTCTTTTTTGGTGATTGGAAAAACAGCCGCCTTCACAGGCGCAATGCTTGGGTGGAATTTCAAAAAAGTTCTCTCCTTTTTGTTTTCACCTTCTCCTGAAACTTCTTCAGTATAAGCATTACATAAATGAACCAAAAACAAACGGTCTGCTCCAGCAGAGGTTTCAATCACATAAGGAATATAATTCTGATTGATTTCAGAATCAAAATATTGCATTTTTTTGCCTGAAAGTTCTTGGTGATTTTTCAAATCAAAATCTGTCCTTGAGTGAACGCCTTCGATTTCTTTGAAACCAAATGGGAAATTGAACTCAATATCTAAAGCTGCATTTGCATAATGCGCTAGTTTTTCATGGTCATGAAATTTGAGCATTGAAGCATCAACACCTAAAGCCTGATGCCATTTCATTCTCTTGTCTTTCCAAAACTCATACCATTCCATTTCAGTGCCGGGGCGAACAAAAAACTGCATTTCCATTTGCTCAAACTCTCTCATTCTGAAAATGAATTGTCTTGCAACAATTTCATTTCTGAAAGCTTTTCCGATTTGGGCAATTCCAAATGGAATTTTCATTCTTCCTGTCTTTTGAACATTAAGGAAATTGACAAATATACCTTGAGCAGTTTCAGGTCTCAAATATATTTTATCAGATTCTTCAGCCAAAGAACCAATCTGTGTGCTGAACATTAAGTTGAATTGCCTAACATCAGTCCAATTGCATGTGCCTGAAATGCCACATTTTATATTTTCGTTTTCAATCAGTTGTTTCAAACCCTCATAATCATCTTTTGCCAAGAGTTTATTCATGGTTTCTTCAACCTTATCGGCATATTTATGTTGACCTGCATCTCTCAAGCCTTCTGTGAAAGCTTCAATCAGATGGTCAACTCTATATCTTTTTTTGCTGTCTTTGTTGTCAATCATTGGGTCATTGAAACCGTCAATGTGTCCAGAAGCTTTCCAAGTGAGGGGATGCATAAAAATAGAAGCATCAATCCCTGTGATGTTTTCATACACTTGGGTCATGGTTTTCCACCACAGATTTTTAAGGTTGTTTTTTAATTCGACGCCATATTGCCCATAATCATAAACCGCTTGCAAACCGTCATAGATTTCACTTGAAGGAAAAACAAAGCCATATTCTTTTGCATGAGAAATGACTTTTTTGAGAGTTGCATTTTCAGTTGCAGATTTTTGTTGTGTAGCGCCCATAGTATATGAAAAATATTTGGGCAAAATACGTGTTTATTTGCGAGAAATTCAAAATTTAACATTCATGACATCCAATAACCTTAGGGGCTTAATAGTATGTGATTTTGCATTTTGGGTTGTTTTTCTTGTAATCAGCCGCTTCACCTTTACTGATTTTAGTGTTATTCATTTTCAGTTCTGATAATCGGGTCATGTTCTTAACCGGCCCTAGACTTGAAATTTCAGTACCCACAATATTCAATCTATCGAGAATACTTAAGTTTTTAAGCGGACTTAAATCTTTAACTAAGGTGTGAGCCATAGATAGATAAATCAAATAACATAAATTGGAAATGGGTTCCAGATTAGTGATTGGATTGAAGTCAATATGAAGCCATGCTAGTTTCTTACAGTTTCTTAGTGGTGAAAGATCTTTAATTTTGTTATTAAAAGCATCAATTCGAACCAAATCAGGAATGTTTTGAAGCGGTGTTAAAGATTCAACTTGATTTTTTCCAAACCTAACATCTGTGAGTTTTTGAAGTGATGACAAAGCATTGATGTCAGTAAACTCATTGATAGAACATTGAAGTTTTTCAAGATTCGACAAACTTTTTAATGGGGTCAAGTCTTTAATTTTATTTTCGTTGATTTCTAGTTCAATCAATTTTGACATATCAGCTAGTGGGCTGATGTCCACCAATTCAAGATTGTTCAAAAACAACTTTCTCATGCTTTTCAAGCCAGACAATCCTGCTATATCCCTCACTTTTGACCCACTCAAGTTCAGCTCTCCCAAATAAGTGCATGAAGCCAGTAATAAAGAGTTTGATATTTCAGCGTCTTTAAGGTTCAGTTTTCTGAGTTCATTGAGTTTGAGCAAAGGCTCATAAGTTTTCAATTTTGAGTTTGAAAGATCTAAGTCGAAAATAAAGAATATGTTTTTGATTTCTAACTCAGAAGGAAACTCAGCAAATGATAATTTTTTCCTAAAAATATCTTTCCATTCACCATCAAGACTCACCCACCATTGTGTGTTTTGACTCAAGTCATTAAATGCTTTTTGTTGAGGGCTTGAAACTGAAATGATTTTGGGGTTTTTAAAGTTGTTTCCTTCTTTGTCATGCTTTGTAATAAGCAATAATTCAACCTTTTTATCTTCAAATTGCACAATACCTAAACTGTCTGCTGAAACAGGATTTGAAAGAATAAATTCTAAAGTTGTCTCAGAAGTGTAGCAATTTCGTGATTCGTTTGGCAAAATGACACCTCTTTTTTTTATCGAGGTTGATGTTTTTCCGTTCGGGAACTCAGTTCTGAAAGTGTTAATAAAATCTTTGATTGGCAAAAAAGAAGGTTGTTCAGCAAAAAAATTAAGAAAAGGAACATTGTTGGTTTCAAAACAAGGAGCAAAATCGGACATTGCTTTGTTTTTTTCACTTTGAGCTTTTGAAGTATCAGCCAATGAATTGAAGCAGTTTTGAAACTTCATCACAATTTTGTCTATTTCAACATTATTTTGTTGAGCATTAGATTGAAACAAAATCAATAAGTAACCAAACAAAAAAACAACTTTCATTTTAAGCATATTGAGACGAAAAAATTGGTTTTTACAGAACTATGGTGAGAAATTGCGAACCAAAGTCTCTGATTATTGATAAATTAAAACTGATAAAAAAAGCCCTTAAAGGGCTTTTTTTTAGTCTCTTCTTCTTTTTTGAAGCGCAGGATGAAATCTGCCTGCTGCAAGAGTATTGATTTTTTTCAACACCTTATTTTGAGCTACAGTGCCTCCCAAAGTCAACAATTCACCGTTTCTTTCCAATCTTTCCAAATCGTCCATCAAATCATGATCAGAGCTTAATTTTGGCAATCTTTTTAATTCAGATTTTTTGATTTTTGGCAAACGATGATTTCCTAAAGAACCGATAAAATTTTCAGGTCTTTTGAAATATCCATGTCTTCCTGGTCTTTTGGCTAAACACGAACGAGGGTCTGAAGCCATTATTGAGAAACTTTGTTTGATTGAGTTTTCACTCACGTCAGGCAAAAGACCTATGATTTTTTCAAGCAAATGATGCGCAAGAATTGCGTCCTCAGGTTCTGTTGGTAGAAACTCAGGTAGTATTTTTTCTAATCTATCTCTTATTGATCCCATGTTTTTTGTTTTAAATTTCCTAAAGTTTGTTTAAATAAATCAAAAAAGCAAATTATTTTCTACAAAATAGACTTTATCAACTAAGAACTGTTTTCTTTATTCGATTAGTTTCATCACTCACAATCCTTTCCGTGTATTCTATTTGAATCGTATTCAATATTTTTCAATATTTGAGCCTCTTTTCGCATCAATTCATCTAAACGATTTTCAACATAATCATCGGGTTTAAACTTCTTAGCCAGTTTCACAAAATTCATATAATGAGATGCTTCAGAAACCATCAAATCATGATAAAAACTTTTTAAACCATTGTCAGAAATGTTTAGTGAAAGAAGCCTGAATCTTTCACAGCTTCTTGCTTCGATGATTGCCATAATCAACAATTTTTCCACCAATTGCGATTCGAGATCTCCACCCTTTTTTCTTGTTTCCATCAATTGGTTTACATAAATGTCATGTCTGGGTGCGCCAAGTTTCAAGCCTCGTTTTTTCAATTCAGCCAACACTAGTTCAAAGTGATTCCACTCTTCAATCACCACAGGGCTCAAAACCTCGACCAACTCAGCGAAATGGGGGTATTGAACAATCAATGAAATGCAAGAACTGGCAGCTTTTTGTTCACACCAAGCGTGGTCAACCAGAATTTCTTCTACACTTTTCTCAACAATGTTCACCCACCTTGGGTCTGTAGGCATTTGAAGACCTAGCATTAAAATTAATACTTTTTAAGTTTTTCGACCAGCTTCTCGATTGTTTCAATTGAAGTTCCAGGAAAGTTAGCTATCCTGATTTGACTTTCTTTGAACTTGCCATAACCTGAACCTATCTGGATTTCGTCTTCTGCGAGAAACTTGTTCAATTCAGCGGCAGTCATATGGCTGTTTACCACCACAACAGTTTGAGAACGGTGATTTTTGTTTTTAACAAAAGAACTAAACTGACCGTGTTTATCAAAAAAGTCATAAAGAATTGATGCTTTTGATTCAGTGTCTTTTCTGATTTTATCAATTCCTATTTTCAACATATCACCGGCAACTTTTCCCAACAAATAAATTCCCAAAACATTTGGTGTTTCAGGCGTCTGAAGAGACTTGCCTTTTTGCGCTAATGATAGTAAATTATGATAACTACCAATTGAAAGGTGTTTGCTTTGCATGTCTTTTGCTTTTGCAATACAACGCTCATTCACTAACCAAACCCCTAAACCGGCCGGCAATCCAAAACCTTTTTGAACCGAAAACATAACGGTGTCAACTTTAGAATAGTCAAATTTAGGGTAAGGCATTGATGAAACAGCATCAACAGCAGCAATCATGTGCTCATATCTGGCTCTCAGCTTGTTGATGTCTTCTATCGGCATACTTACTCCTGAGCTGGTTTCGTTGTGGGTGAAACAAATCACTTCTGAACCAATGGGGATGTTGATTTCACTCACATCTGGTGAAGTGCCAAAATCAGTTTCAAATCTGAAAGCATTTCTCTTTAGTTCTCTTGCAGTCTCATAAAAACGTTTACTGAAAGAGCCATTCACCAAATGAAAAGAAGTTGCTTCTGCACAATTTTCAATTATTCTATCCCATATCTCAGTGGCTGAACCGGTGAAAAAGATATGATAATCATCAGGCAAACCCAATAAGTTTCTAAGATTCTCGGTTGTTTCTTGAAAAATAGCTTCAAATTTTTTGCTTCTGTGCGAAATACTGCACACGTCTTGGTCTAAGGCATTTAAAATATGATTCTTAACTGTTGGGTACAAACCTGTCGGGCCCGGCGTGAGATATTGAATATTGCTCATTATGAATAGTTTGGTTCAAATCTGATTTTAGCTTCACAAAGAAAAGTATTTTTCTTTTAAACAGAACTCAAAAATTCAATTTCTAATCAATTCTTTGCACATTTAACTCAAATTCTGATAAAATTTGCAACATTAACTCGACATTAGACTTTTTGATATTTAATTTTGCAACTTCGATTTTCCTAATTGCAAAAACGGGTAACAATCCATGTTGAGAGCCTAAATTTTTCAATTCATTTTTGATGTTTTGTTCCATATCATCTAGTTCTTTTTTAACAGAAAAAACCATCTGTTTTTCAAGCTTCTTTTCAAATTTACTCTTTAACAACCAGTTCGCTTTTTTAACTAATCTTTTTTGAGTTTCCAATTTGTATTCCAAATTTTTAATGCTGATTTCTTTCTTTGAATTGTCAAAAAAAGGTTCACCGAACAACACAATTCTTTCAGCAACATTGCCTGATAGCTCAACATCAGCCATAAGTTTACCTGATTTTCCGCCAATGTTGATATCCTCGATTTTGACTTTCCTTTTTCCATTTTGAAACTCAAAAATTTGACCCTTCAACATGCTGTTTGCCAACTTGGTCAGTTCATCATAATATAAGAACGAAACCAAGTTCAATTCAGAACTTGATGATATGCTGTTTGTTTTTTCAAGCTTTGGCAAAGGCTTAACAATTATCTTTCCAAAACTTCCGGTTCTGGTCAATAGATAAGTAGGAATTCCTATTGAGGCTATAAGTTGTTGATTCCTGAGTTTGATGTCGCTGATTTTTAGATTCATAGGAATCGCCCTAAAGAACAAGTTATTTTCAGAAGAAATATTGAATTCTTGTTGAATTTCATTCCAAATTTGCTTCACAATGGCTTGTGTATTGATTTCTTTTTGCACATAGTCATCAATCAAAACAGCCAATTTTGGTTGATTTTTTTTCACCAAAACTTCTAAAGCACCCTTGATGGGGATTTTAATTCCCCCAAACATCACTACCGGATCTGACAAGAATTGAAATCCATCAGCCTTTGTGTATGTTCTGAAATTAAAATTACTGTCCAGTTCGATTTTTGAACCAAATCTCAAAGAAATTTCCATTTCAGAGGAGATGTCTTTCTTAGCTCCCAAAAAATCAAGAGTGTATTTGACAAAAACCTTTAGAGGTAACCTATATTTCAGTTCGTCATTTTCGAAATCGAGAGAAAGATTGCCGTTTTTGGAGACTCTATAATATAAATCTTCATCATCAGAACGCCCTTCTTGAATTAAGCCACTCAATTCTTTATCGAGTTTTTGCTGCAATGTTTTGGCATCAATGCCAATCTTGAAAGAGAAAAAAGAAAGAGGTGGCACAAGGCTGTCCTCTTTCGATTCAAAAACCAAGTCTTGTTTTGGCTGTGGTGTTCTTTTCTTGCAAGACCAAACACTGAACAAAGTGATGAAAAAGAAAGTAGAATATACTAAATACTTTTTCACGAAAAGAAAATCAAAGTTGAATTTCAAACTGAACCAAGTCCACAAATTGTTGTACTCTTTCATCAATTTCTTTTGAAGAAAGGTTTACAATTCTTTCAGGACCAAATTTTTCGACACAGAAAGAGGCCATAGCAGAACCATAAATTATAGCACGTTTCATGGCATCAAAACTAGTATCATTTTGGCTGGCTAAATAACCGATAAATCCACCTGCGAATGTGTCACCTGCTCCGGTTGGGTCAAATACTTCTTCCAAAGGCAATGCAGGAGCAAAAAACACTTCTTTTTCATTGAATAACAAAGCCCCATGCTCACCTTTCTTAATAATCAACACTTTAGGACCCATTTTCAATATCTTTTTGGCCGCTTTCACCAAAGAATATTCTTTTGAAAGTTGTCTTGCTTCTTCATCATTGATTGAAAGAACATCAACCATTGATAAGGTTTTCATTAAATCATCAAGAGCAATGTCCATCCAAAAGTTCATGGTATCCATCACAATCAATTTGGGTCTTTTGGTCAATCTTTCAATCACGGTTAATTGAACAGAAGGACTCAAATTTCCCAACATCAGAAAATCACAGTTTTGGTAAGCATCGGGAATAATCGGGTCAAAATCTCCTAAGACATTCAATTCTGTCACTAGCGTATCACGGCTGTTCATATCATTGTGATATTTCCCTGACCAAAAAAAAGACTTTTCATTTTCTTTAATTTGCAAACCTTGAGTATCAATGCCATGAGATTGCAACATTTCGATATCTTTTTTAGGAAAATCTCCCCCAACAACTGCTACGAGATTGCTTTTTTTCGAAAAATAAGTGGCTGAAAGTGAAATATAGGTAGCTGCACCACCAATGATTTTATCTGTTTTTCCAAATGGGGTCTCAATGGCATCAAAAGCCACAGAACCTACTACTAATAGACTCATAAAAAAAGAATTTAAAACACAAAGCTAATGAATGTGTTCTTGAAATCATTGGAAAAAATTATTACATAATTTTGAAATACTCATCAGCTAATATTGTGTAGAAGTACTATAAATTTTCAAAAACTTTATACTGATTGTTCTTAAAACAGTCAATCTGTTTCCAACATGAAACATTGGCAAGAAAATGTTTAAAACAAGGTAACTAATACCGGAATTAAAATGCCCAACCCAAGCCGAAAAGCAAGCTTCTGTTATAAATTTTAAACCTGTTTTTATCTTGATCGAATGTATAAACATTTGCATTGTCTATGATTGGGACAAATCCTTGCATCAATTTGAGGTTGATTAACAAGCCAAACTTTAACTGACAAGAAATATTAAAATTAATTCCAAAATCGAATTTTTGAAGAAACTTATCATTTTCACCTTCATCTCTTGCGTCTCCAAAGATATTTTTAGAATCATCTGATTGTCCTCCATTGTTTTTGAATTTTGAATGAGCATTTAATAAAGCAGTTAAGTAAGGCCCTGCAGAAAAATTGAAAATACTTTTTTTCAAACCTATATTGAGAGGTTGAAGATTTGAGTTGAGCCTTGAAAGCCTGAATTCGTCATCATTTTCAAATTTAAAAATGATTCGAGAACGTGAAAATGAAAGTTCATGTTCCATGAACCAGGTCTTACCCACCGGTTGTTTGAAGAAAAGAGCCAATCCATAGCCTAAACCACTGGATTGCTTAGATTCGCCAAAAAATAATTGAACATCTTCACCATGCAATGCGTCATTAGACAAATCAAGCCTGAATCCAAACTTCACTTTTCCTGAATCATAAATTGCTGTGCTGTCAATTTGTGAAAAGACGGTCAGAATGGAAAGCCAAAACAGAATTAAAAACTTTTTCATTTCTTCATTTTAAAATTCTAAGTCCCAAATGCCTACCACCCTTTCTAACTCAACCAATGCGGCTGCATAAGCAAAAAGAGTTTGATAGTAAGCTTGTTGCACACCGATGAAAGTTCTTTGGGCATTCAAGACTTCTAAAAGACTGGTTTCTCCCCTTTGGTAACTATAGATTTTACCGTCTAAAACAAGTTTTGCATCA
>JBDNDT010000199.1:0-5488 GCA_046718985.1 Cytophagales bacterium | reverse complement strand
CTGATTTGTTTGATAAACTTTTCCATCCTCTGCACCAAAGGAGGTTTTCCTGATTCAGAAAGAGCCACATGTTGTGAAATCTTCCCCACTTGTGTGTTGATGCCTGTTCCAATCACCAGTCCTTTCCCTCTACCCTTCACCACAACCGAACCTGCAAAAGCCATGTTCTTACGGTCAGGGACTCCCATTTTTGCTTCGACAATTCCTGTTTTCTTGTGTGAAGCAATAGATTCACCTGTCAAAAAACTTTCGTCAATTTCAAGTTCGTTAACCTCCAACAGCCTGATATCTGCAGGAACTTTTTTGCCTGATTCTAACATCACAATATCACCCGGCACCACTAATTCTGAAGAAATATCACTTTCTTTTCCACCTCTTTTCACCCTAGTGGTGAAATTGATTAAATTTTGAAGACTAGAAGCACTTTTTTCTGCAACAAATTCTTGATAAGTGCCAATGAAAGTGTTCAAAAAAATCACCACAAAAATGAATAAAGTATCTTTTGCCTCACCAATCAAAATGGAAGCTATAGCCGCTAAAACCAAAATCAAAATCAAAGGGTTGGCAACCTGATGGATCACCATTTCCAAAAGAGTAGTTTTTTTGGCTTTGGGCAAAGCATTCAAGCCAAATTGACTTAATCTTTCTTCTGCCTCAGACTTACTCAAACCAGACTTCTCTGAGTTTAATTCATTAAAAATGACGACCTCATCAATTGAATGCCAATCGTCTCGATCCTTGATATTGTTGTTCAACATATGCTAAAAAATTCAGACCACAAATTAGTCATTTGATTTTCAATGCAAAATGATTTTTCTCACTATAATTAAATCAAGAGCTAAAACATTGAAAAACAAGGTGATTTAAAAATGGAAAAAACTAATATTTCAAAACAATAACCGGAAAATTTTAAAACTGAATCAGATTACAATTTTCTTGTTTCAAATTTTTAAAAAAGATTTGGGCAAGCCGCCTAAGGGCGGCCGGGCTGGCACGGCTCGCTCTTTTTTGTTCCGTTGCACTTCACAAAAAAGGAGCTCAAACAAACCGTGCCATCCCTCTTGCGATGAAGTTCACTTAATTATTTAAAATTTAAATGCTGAATGGAGTATCATTAAATGAAGATCGCCGTTTTATATTTCCACAAAACTATTTTAATTGGGTAAACATAAAGAGCGTCAACTAAGCATCCTCTAGTAAAAACTTAAAAAACAGTATTAGCCCTCAATTGTTATATTTGCAAAAGCCTTTTGAAAAAAGGAAACGCTCAAAATGAATAATTACCCTTCAAAATTAATAGAAGAAGCCGTCAACCAATTCTCCAAACTTCCGGGAGTAGGCAAAAAATCTGCATTGAGATACGTGATGCATCTGCTCAAAAAAGATGAAGCTTATTCTGTTGACTTAGCCAATGCGATTTCAGAATTGAGACTCAACACTTCTTATTGCAAAAAATGCCATAACATCACTGAAAACAACAAAGAACTCTGCCTCATTTGCGAAAATCCTAAAAGAGAGCAACAAATTGTTTGTGTGGTTGAAGACATTAAAGATGTATTAGCTATTGAAAACACGATGCAATATCGAGGATTGTATCATGTTCTGGGCGGTGTCATTTCGCCGATTGAAGGCATTTCTCCCTCTGATATCAGAATAGAACCTTTGTTGGAAAGAATCGAGAATGAAAAAATCAAAGAAGTTGTCTTAGCATTGAGTTCAACCATGGAGGGCGATACAACCTCATTTTATATCACTAAAAAACTGAAATACAGCGGCGTTTTAGTGACCACCATTGCAAGGGGTATTCCGGTTGGAGGAGAATTGGAATTTACTGATGAAATCACTTTGGGACGAAGCATTATAAAAAGAGTGGTTTATGAGGTTTAAACTCTCATTTCATTTAAACAAAGACCTAAATTTCAATTTCACCCGTAGTATTTAAAAAATTAAAAATAGAATTTTTTCAACAGTGATTTTTCTATTTTGTCTAATCGCATAAGCAATTATGCTTTAAAAATCAATTTACTACCTTTGCGAAGCTAACTCTTACAGTCATGGACAAATTTTCCTACCTCAGCAATGCGCATACAGATTACATAGATGCGCTTTACGACTCTTACAAAAAAGACCCCAACAGCGTAGATATCACTTGGCAAAAATTCTTCGAGGGATTTGATTTCTCTCAAGCCAAGTATGGTGAAAATGCAGGTTACACCAAAAGTGCCACCGGATCACCCTCCATCATCACTGCGGTTTCTGAAAAAGAAATTCAAGTGAGAAATTTGATTTATGAATATAGAAGACGCGGTCATTTAAAATCCAAAACTAATCCTGTTAGAGAAAGAAAAGACCGCAAGCCTAGATTAGACCTTAGCAACTTTGGCCTGTCTGATGCCGATTTGGATACTGTTTTTGTGGCAGGTAGAGAAATTGGATTGGAAAATGCCAGCCTAAGACAAATCGTTGACAAGCTTGAAAAAATTTATTGCCGTTCTCTAGGATATGAATTCATGTATGTCCGCAAACCAGAACACCTGGACTGGTTGAGAGACAAAATAGAAGCAGAAGGTTATAACATCACGTTAAACTCAGAAGAAAAGAAAATGATTCTTCGCAAGTTGAATGAAGCTGTGGTGTTTGAAAATTTCTTGCACACTAAATACGTAGGTCAAAAAAGATTTTCTTTAGAAGGCGGAGAAAACACCATCCCAGGTCTTGAAATGATCATTGAAAAAGCTGCTGAACTAGGAGCAGAAGAAGTGGTGATAGGCATGGCACATAGAGGTCGCTTGAATGTGCTTTGCAACATTATGGGAAAAACTTACGAACAGATATTCACCGAATTCGAAGGTAATTCTACACCTGACATGACCATGGGTGACGGTGACGTGAAATACCACATGGGCTATGCCAGCGAAATCACAACCGCCTCCGGAAACAAAATGAACTTGAAATTGGCGCCAAACCCTTCTCACCTGGAAGCGGTTGACCCTGTTGTCTTAGGCTATTCTCGCTCTCAAATTGATGATGAGTTTGAAGGAGATGCAACAAAAGTGGTACCTATTTTAATTCATGGTGATGCAGCAGTTGCCGGACAAGGCATTGTGTATGAAATTGCCCAGATGGCAAGATTGAAAGCTTATCACACCGGAGGAACAATCCATTTTGTGATCAACAACCAAGTAGGTTTCACCACTGATTTTGAAGATGCAAGATCATCAATATATTGCACTGATGTTGCCAAAGTGATTGACGCTCCAGTTATTCACGTAAATGGTGATGATGCGGAAGCTGTTGCTTTTGCTTGTAAACTAGCCATTGAATTCCGCCAAAAATTCGGAAATGACTTCTTTGTGGACATGGTGTGCTACAGAAGACATGGACATAATGAAAGCGATGAACCTAAGTTTACCCAACCAGTTCTTTACAACATCATTGCAAAACATCCAAATCCACGAGAAGTCTATAACAAAACTTTAATAGAAAGAGGAGATGTTGATGCCGCAATGGCACAAAAGCTGGATAAAGAATTTAGAGATTTGCTCCAAGACCGCTTGAACCTGGTAAAACAAAACCCCCTTCCTTACACTCCACAAAAACTCGAAAGAGAATGGGATCATTTAAGAAGATCAAAACCCGAAGATTTTGTAACTTCTCCTGAAACTGGCGTGGAGATGGTTATTTTGGAAAAAGTTGGCAAATCATTATTAGAAATTCCTAAAAATTTCAAACCCATCAAACAAATAGAGAACCTGTTAAAAGACAGAAAAAAAATGTTGGTGGAAGATAAAAGCATCAACTGGGCAACCGCTGAATTGTTGGCTTATGGTTCTTTGTTGTTGGAAGGGAAATTCGTTAGAATGTCTGGTCAAGACGTTCAAAGAGGAACATTCTCTCATCGCCATGCTGTGGTGAAAGATATGGAGACCAACGAACCTTACAACTTTTTGAATAATATTGAAGAAGGTCAAGGAAAATTTGAGATTTACAATTCATTGCTTTCAGAATATGGAGTTTTAGGATTTGAGTATGGATATGCCATGGCAAACCCTAATGCTTTAGTGGTTTGGGAAGCTCAATTCGGCGATTTTGCCAACGGAGCTCAAACCATGATTGATCAGTTCATTTCCGGTGGTGAAAGCAAGTGGCAAAGAATGAACGGAATCGTGTTGCTTTTGCCTCATGGCTATGAAGGTCAAGGTCCTGAACACTCCAATGCAAGACCTGAAAGATTTTTGCAATTGGCAGCAGAATACAACATGGTGGTGGCAAATTGTACCACTCCTGCCAACTTCTTCCATTTGTTGAGAAGACAATTGGCATGGCCATTCAGAAAGCCATGTGTGGTGATGACTCCAAAATCACTATTAAGAAATCCTTTGGTTGTTTCTCCTCTGCAAGACCTTGCAACCGGCGGAAAATTTCAAGAAGTTATTGATGACCTTTCAGTGAATCCTGCTGATGTGAAAAAAGTATTGTTCTGCACCGGAAAAGTATATTATGACCTTTTGGCAGAAAAACAAAAATCAAACAGAAACGATGTGGCTATTGTGAGGTTTGAGCAAATGGCTCCATTCCCACTTGAGCAAGCTGATGCAATTGTCGCTAAATATAACAATGCTTCATTCACTTGGGTGCAAGAAGAACCTGGAAACATGGGTGGATGGTCTTATATCCACAGGGTTTACAGCAAAATGAATTTAAGTGTCGTGGCTAGAAAATACAGCGCCTCGACCGCCGTTGGTTATAGCAAAATTCATGAAGCAGAACAGAAAGACATTGTGAAGAGAGCTTTTGAGTGAGTTAAAAATTGAATTTGAATTCAAAACAAAATAACAAGATTTTTTTAAAAAAAATTAACCAAACAAAATGAGCTTAAACGTAATCGTCCCCACCGTTGGGGAATCAATCTCAGAAGTGACGTTGGCAAAATGCCACAAAAAAACCGGCGAATTTGTGAATCAGAACGATCTGCTTTGCGAGTTGGAGTCAGACAAAGCCACATTTGAACTCAATGCAGAGCAATCAGGCATCATCACATGGGTTGCCAATGAAGGTGATACATTGGCTGTTGGCGCATCACTTTGCACAATAGAAGCAAGTTCTGGTTTCCCAACTGTTCAGAAAGAGAACAACAGTTCTGTTGCAACGACACAGGTTGCTCAACCCAGCGCAACTGGTCAAATATTAGAGATGAAAGTACCGGCAGTTGGTGAATCCATCACTGAGGTAACCATCGCAAATTGGACTAAGAAAGATGGTGATTTTGTTTCCTTGAACGATGTTTTGTGTGAAATCGAGTCAGACAAAGCTACATTCGAACTCACCGCAGAAGCCTCAGGCAAATTGACCATCATAGCAAAAACCGGCGAAACACTTCCCATCGGCGCTTTGATGTGCAAAATTGAAGTGATGGAAGGTGTGGTATCATCTGCCAGTACAATTTCACCAAGTGCTTCTCCTTCAACAGCTACAACAACTAGTTCAA
>JBDNDT010000198.1:0-5541 GCA_046718985.1 Cytophagales bacterium | reverse complement strand
GAGGTAGTAATTGAGGAGAGTTAGCAGTTTTATAATCCCGAACACCTTCGACTAGTGTTGAGGTGTTTTTTATACAAGAGTCTTACTCATAGGATAAAATCAAATCATAAAACAACCCCAGTATTTCAAAAATTGAATTAACCGGTTTTCTTTAGATTCTATTTTAGCTGAGTAACAAAGGTTAGAGAAAAAATGATGGTGCTAAATCGGGTTTTTAATCAGGAAGCCCTGAATTTAGGTTTGTACTTCATCGCAAGAGAGATTGAGCGGTTTGTTTGAGCTCCTTTTTTTGTGTAGCCTAAGCGGAACAAAAAAAGAGCGAGACGCGAAAGCTCGGCCGCCCTTAGGCGGCTTGCCCAAAAAATAAAAAATGACTAGAAAAACTTTTTCCTTTACCAAAATTCTTTTGGTCAGAAAATAATACCAAAAAGTGTATTGTCAATTGAGATTGAAAAGTCTTTTGGCATTTGATGTTGTTTTCTCCGATACTTCATAGACACTACAGACCAATGTTTCGGCCATTTTTTTAGCTACTAATTCAACCATATGAGGTTGGTTGGGTTTTCCTCTGAAAGGCTCAGGTGTGAGATAAGGTGCATCAGTTTCTAAAACGACATTTTCAATGCCGATTTTGGCAATGAGTTCTCTGAGTGGGAGGTTGTTTTTGTAAGTGAATGTTCCTCCGATGCCAATCATAAAGCCTCTTTTGATGCAGGCTAGGGCTTCATTCTCGCTGTCGTTGAAGCAATGAAAAACTCCATAGCTGTCAAAACCCAAGGACTTCATTTCGTCTAAGCATTTGATGCATTCCCAAAATGCTTTTCGAGAGTGGATTACAAGTGGCAGTTTTTTTTGGCTTGCCCACTCGATTTGTTTTTTGAATACTATTTTTTGTTGTTCGAAAAAAGTTTTGTCATGAAAGAGGTCAATTCCGACTTCTCCAATTGCTACCCAGGGATGTGAGTCTAATAGATTTTCTAATTTTTCAAGTTCTGATTCGTAATTTTCATCTACATAGCTAGGATGCAAACCCAACATAGGAATGCAGAAATCAGGATGTTTTTCATAGCATTTCAGCATGTTTGGGATTGATTGGCTGTCAACGTTGGGCATTAGAATTTTTTCCAATCCAGTATTTTTGGCATCAGAAACAATTCGATCGAGATTGGGAAAGAGTTCATTCCCATAGATATGTGCGTGGGTGTCTATAAGCATGTCCTGAAAAAGTTATTTTACAGTGAGTATGTACGATTTTCTAAGTATTTTTATGTTCATTTCACATTTTGACAATCGTTTGATTTACCCGACCACTGCCACACATTTTAGCCATGCAATGAAGGTGAAATAACAACCAAAACTTCCTGAAACAACCATCATCCAGAAAAAAACAACCCTTTGAAGGTGAGCTTGAAGGATGATGGCAATGGCTCCAAAAACCAAACAGAGGTTGAGAAGCAGAGAACCTGTGTCAAAATCATCTCCTGCAATACCTAGTTTTTCGGTGATTTCTTCATATTCTTCAGCGCCTATCACTTTTCCTAATTCTCCATCAATGTCTTGTACCCAATTTTCTTTTCCCACTTTTGAGGAGCCCAACATTATTTCCCTTTTTTCTTTTTTGTATCGGGCGATTTCTTGGTTAAGATGGGCAATTGTTGAGTCTAATGATTGAGTGTTTTCTGCCTTCACCAAACCTGCTTTCAATAACCCCACCAACATATCACGTTGATTTTCTGCAAGAATTTGTTTGATGCTTTTGGATTGAAACCAACTGTATTGTTGATTATAACGGTTATGGGCTATCATTTCGTCTTCACCGAATTTGTCGGCATAAAGCCCATTGATTGCGGATGCTGCTGCAAAAAATGCCAAAACCAATGCAATGATCAGTTCAAACTTTTTAGATTTTGGGTCTTCTGTTTCCATGATTAAGAGTTATGTTCAATTAGTTTTGTTAAGTTTTGGTAAGCCTTCCCTGATTGGATGATTTCCATTGCCTGTGCCACGGCATCTTTGAGTGAAAGTTGTTCGTTTTTCATGTGAATAGCTAAACCCGCATTGGCTGCTACAACTTCGTTTTGTGCTTTTGTTCCCTTTCCTTTCAACACCTCGACCAAAATGTTTGCGCATTCTGCCACACTGCCACCAAACAAGGAATCAGGGGTTTGTTTATGCAAATCCAAATCTGAAGGGCTAAATTCTGTTTCTGAGTTTTCTGATTTCACTCTGAATTTTCCGGTGAGTGAGATTTCATCATAAACATCCAGAGAATGAACAATTCTGAATTGTTGAAAACAATGGTTGAATGTTTGACCATAGAGCCTCAAAATGCTTAAATCAAAAACTCCGGTCACCTGAGCTTTGGGTTTTGAGGGGTTTGAAATCGGGCCTAAAATATTAAAAAATGTTTTCACTCCCAGTTCTTTTCTGATGGGTGCTACATGTTTCATGGAAGGATGAAACAACGGGGCATGCAATACACAAATGCCGGCATGTTCAAGACTGTTTTTTAGTTTGCCGATGTCATTGGTGAATTTGAAACCCAAGTGTTCTAACACATTTGAAGACCCACTAGCTGAGGAAACGGCATAATTGCCATGTTTAGCGATTTTGACTCCGGCTGCTGCGGCAACAAACATTGAGGTTGTTGATATGTTGAAGGTGTTTTTGCCGTCTCCACCTGTTCCACACACATCTATTGCCTCAAAATCTTCAATTTCAACCGAGATACACATTTCCAGCATGGCTTTTCTGAAGCCCAAGAGCTCATAATATTCCAAGTCCCTCATCAAAAAAACCGTCATAAATGAGGCCATTTGTGAAGGGTTTACCTCACCTTTGCCGATTGAAAGCAATGCCTGATAAGCCTCATCTTGGGTTAGTTTGTTCTTATTATGAAGGCTTATGAGTGTGTCTTTAAAGTTCATTTTTTCCGATGATTTTGATTAAAATTCTAGGTCTCAAAGTACTTGGTCTTGTTTCAGGATTCAAAAATTCAGGTGTCAAGAGGGTTACTGAAAATCCTGGAGCTTCTTTCACCACTTCATAGCTGTAAGCTGACTCTTCTAGGTGTTTTAATTCTTCTTTGGTCAGGATGATGTATTCATTTTTTTTGAGGTTGTTCCAATGTTCATCGCCAATGTTACTATGTTTTAATAATCTACCGGAATAGAAATCTAGATCAAATGTGTGTTCATAACAAAAAACAGTGGTGTTTTCGGCAATTTTGTTGGTTTTGATGATTTTTCCGATTTGGCTACCCCATTGATATTCCAATAACCTTGGATAAACAACAGCGTTGAGCAAAATATTACCAAAAACGACCATCAAAAAAAGAGATTTTAATGAAGTTTCCCATTTAGACGGTGCATAAGAAAACCAAATTACCCCGAAAATTCCGAGAACAATAAGCATAGAATCGGGTATCACATTTCTCTTAAAACTAACCACAATCAAATAAGAAATGATAAACAAAAAGACAAAAGGAACAATCGAATGGATAGCTTTTAAGGTTTTTTGTTCTTTTTGACCGGCAAGTTGTATGACATAGTGGGCTGTGAGCACAGCAACCATAGGGAAGCACACAAAAATGTAATGAGGAAGTTTGAATTGCGACAATGACATGGCGATGAAGGTGAAAATCACACCACCCCAAGAAATCCATTCAGGATAATCTTTGACTTTTTTGTTGAAAAACGCCCAAATGAGTCTTAAAAATGCAGCATAAGAAAAAATAGCCCAAGGTAAAAAAGCCCAAAGAAAAGTGTGGTAGAAGAAAAAGGGGTCGTTCACATAATCAGAACTGCTCAATGTTTTGAGAAAGTCGTTCTCACCAGTGATTCTGCCAAAACTTTGTTTCCAGAAGTAAAATTCCAGACCGGCAACACCATGTTGTTGATACAAGCCTACACACATGGGCAAGAGCATGATTGCAACTAAAATGATGCCGGCTATCCATTGCCAACGCAAAAGCTTAGACCATTGATTTTTAAAAACAACTTGAATGCCTAAGGCAAAAACCGGGGTCACCAAACCGATTGGACCTTTAGCTAACATCGCTAATCCAATAGCAAAAAATCCTAAAATCCAATCTTTGTTGTTTTTCTCTTCAAAAAAAACGCTTAGGTGAAAGATTGCCATGGTCACAGATCCGGTGAGCAATGTGTCCGTTCTGCAATCGTGTGTCATCATGAACATTCCTTGACAAGATGCTAAAATCAATGTTGCCCATTGTGCTGTTTTTTCACCATAATAACGGTTTGAAAATCGATAAACATAAAAACAGGAAAGCAAAGCGAAAACAAGAGAAGGAATTTTATAAGCCCAAGTGTTCAGACCAAAAATTTTAAATGAAAGAGCTGCCAGCCAAAAAGTGAGTGGAGGCTTATCTAAATAGTTTTCACTTCTGATGAAAACCTGTAGAAAACTGTTTTTCTCTAACATTTCCATGCTGACAGCAGCATACTGAGCTGCATCAATTTCCATCACATCAATGAACAACCCAAAAAAATAACCCACAAAACAGAAGGCTAAAAAGATGGAAAAGTAATTTTCGGAAAATCTTAGATTTGAAAAATTCTTCATCATGACACAAAGAAATGAAAGGAAGTTAATTGTAGCAAATTAGTTTTGATTGTTTGGCAGAAATGAAGCAGAGAATAGGATAAAATGACCTAGAAATAAAAAGCTTTTAAAAAACAGACCTGCTATTTTTGAAATTTTGAGGTTAAAAAATCATGGTCGGTTAAGGTTTCTAAAAAGGCTAAAAGTGCTGTTTTTTCTTCTTCTGATATTTGAATTCCATTGGCAACTCGAAAATCCAAGGTTGGATACTGCTTAATTCCATGACGATAATGATTGATAACATCCTCTAGGGTTTTGAAACGGCCATCGTGCATATAAGGATAAGTGACAATAATGTTTCTCAATGTAGGAATCATAAACTTTCCTACATCACTTTTTTCTTTTGTCACTCTAGCCCTTCCAAGTTTGACATTGTCAGCATCAGTTTCTAAAGAGGGAAATTCGCTATCTAAGCCATTGTTTGAGAAAGTGAAATCTGTGAAAAGTGGTGGCTTGTGACAAGATGAACATTTCTCTTCAAAGATATTCAGTCCTTTTTTTTCAATTGGGGATAAAGATTCTTTTCCTAGCAGGTATTTGTCATATTTCGAATTGGCAGAAACCAATGTTCTTTGAAATTGCGCCAATGCAAAAATCAATTCTGTAGTTTCAATATTATCTCTTCCAAAAGCTTCTTTAAACCGTTTTTTATAATCGGAATGATGGTTTAGAGTTCTTAATAAATCTGCTAAGTTATTTCCCATTTCTAAATGGTCTTCTATTGGTGCAATTGCTTGAAGTTCCAAAGAAACACCGCCACCATCATGGAAAAACAAAGGTTTCCAAGCTAAATTGAACAAAGCCGGTGAATTTCTCAAGCCTTGGAGACCACCAATTCCTCTACTAAAGGCATTTCCTGCATCAGAAAAAGCCTTTTCAGGAAAATGACAACTAGCACAACTGATACTTGAGTCTTTT
>JBDNDT010000197.1:0-5576 GCA_046718985.1 Cytophagales bacterium | reverse complement strand
ATCTTATGACATAGACACTAGTTTCAAAACCAAATTTGCAATCGGCCAACTCGATTGGATTTTTGGTCGCAATCCATTTGATTTGTGTATGATGACAGGTGTTGGCACCACCACTTATCCCTCTTATCTCAATGGACAAAAAGGATTCAACACCATTGGTGGAATTTGCAATGGAATCACTTCAAAAACAGGACAAGAAACCAACCTAGATTGGATGCCATTCGATCAAAATGCTCCTAATGCTTGGAGAAATTGGCGATGGATTGAACAATGGTTACCACATGACGCTTGGTATCTTTTGGCGATTGGTTATTTGTCAAAATACAACAACGAACCGAATCTTCTTTCAAATAGAAATCACCATCCATTCAATTCTACCTCCGACTTCAAATCAACTAAACTAAGAATATTTCCGAATCCTTCTATTAACGGAAAATTTGCCATTCAAGGCTTGAACAATGAATCAAAACAAGCTATACTTTACATAAAAAACGCATCAGGAAACACCATACACAAAGAAAACTTTTCTTTAAGTTTGGATATACATACTTTTGAAATTAACCAATTAAACAAAGGGATTTATTTTGCAAGCATTGAAACAGATTCTGGAATAGAAACTTTGAAAATCAAAGTCATAGACTGAACTGTTTTTTCTCGAAGAAGTAATACATGCAAATAAAATTTAGCCCATAAATTAAAAGAAAAGACCTCTTTCGAGGTCTTTTTTATAAGTTGAAAGATTACTTTTTCTTTCCACCTTGGTCTTGTTGTTGACTCTTCAAAGATCTTGGGATCAAGATAGAAGCCAAAGGCAATTCCGGTGGGTTTAAAATTTTATAAGCAGCAGGTTTGATATCTCTCACCCTAACTGACTTACCCAAGTCTAAGTTTGTGATTTCAACATCTATGAAATCAGGAAGGTCTTTAGGCAAAGCCATCACTTTCAATTTTTGAATTTTTGAAGCGAATTTACCACCTTTCTGAATACCAATCGCATTTCCAACAAAACGAATGGGAATATTCATTTTAACCTGTTTGTCAGGGAACAACTGCAAGAAGTCAGCATGCAAAATCATATCATTTACAGGATGAAATTGAACGTCTTGCAATACACAATCGAAAATTTTACCTTCAATATTAAGTTTAACCACACTCACTTCTTTGGTGTAAACCAAATCTCTGAACAAGAATGCCGGAATGTTAATGTGGTGTTGTTGGTCTCCTCCGTAAAGAACAGCAGGCACTAGGGCTTGCTCTCTAACCGTTTTTGAGTCCACCTTTCCGAGATTTGCTCTTTTAAACCCTATAACCTCAAGTGACTTCATTTTAAATTGATTTTAAATTAGAACTAAATAAACAAAGAACTGATTGACTCACGAGTGTGCACTCTTTTGATTGCTTCTGCAAAAAGATCGGCCACTGTGAGCACTTTTATTTTATTGGTTTGATTCTTAATGGGAATTGTGTCTGTGACCACTAACTCAGTGAGAACCGAATTTTCTATATTTTCATAAGCCTTTCCTGACAAAATGGGGTGTGTAGCAATTGCTCTAACACTTCTTGCCCCTTTGTCCATGATAATTTGTGCAGCCTTGCAAAGTGTTCCCCCTGTGTCAATCAAATCATCAACCAACACCACATCTGCATCAGTGACATCACCAATCAATTGCATTGAAGCCACCTCATTTGCTCTTTTTCTGTGTTTGTCACAAATAACCAATTCACAGGTGAGTTTGCTGGCAAAATCTCTTGCCCTTTTCACACCACCTACATCAGGAGATGCAATCAATAAATTCTCAAGGTTAAGCGATTTCAAATAAGGCACAAAAATCGCTTGACCATCTAAGTGATCAACAGGAAAATCAAAAAAACCTTGAATCTGCCCGGCATGTAAGTCCATTGTGATAAGTCTTTGTGCTCCTGCTGCTGCCATCATGTTGGCTACTAATTTTGCAGCAATTGACACCCTAGGCTTATCTTTCCTGTCCTGTCTGGCATAGCCAAAATAGGGAACAACCAAAGTCACATAATCTGCTGAAGCTCTTTTTGCTGCGTCAACCATCAACAACAATTCCATAAAATTGTCTGCCGGTGGAAATGTTGATTGAATTAAAAACAAGAATGTGCCTCTTACTGACTCGTCATAACTAACGGCCATTTCACCATCACTGAATCTATATCTAGAGATTGAACCTAGAGTATCACCATAGCAGTGAGCTATTTTCTCAGCTAGATAAACTGACGAAGAACCTGAAAATATTTTTATTCTTGACACGGCATCATAAATAAAGAAAGAGTTTAGTTTCCTAAACTCTTTTTGTTGTTGCCCGAGATGGATTCGAACCACCACAAACAGAACCAAAATCTGCTGTCCTACCGTTAGACGATCGGGCATTCCCAAAGGGATTGCAAAATTAAGAACTGTTTTTTAATTTGCAATACTGGTGGCTCGCAAATCGAATGTTTTTTTTCAGAAATTATACAATTCTCCTAAATTATGGCTTTCAAGATAGCTTTTATACATTCTTTTGAACTCCGAAACTTCAGGGGCTAACTTGATTGCAGTTTCATAACTTGCCTTAGCTTCATTAAACATTTCGTTTTGTGAATAAAATATCGCTCTAATCAATTGATTCAAGGCTGTTTCTTCACTTGTTTCGCTTTTTAGTTCTGCAATTTTATTGTTTAAATCTTTAGACTCAATCAACCTCACTTTGTGATCTTCTGATTTGATTTTTTCTTTTCCCTTAACCGCAACATTCCAAATGATGGATTTGTCATCACCTAAATCTAATTTTGAAAAATCAACAATTGCGGTTGTGTCTTTGGTTTCAAATTTCATGACCTGTTCTTCAAACATGTTGTTGACAGTCACCACGTATGAGTTCGCTTCTTTGTGGCTAATCCAAACTAATTTAACTGTGTTTTCAGCAATGTCAGAATTTTTAGGCATAAACACTTTCACTTGAGGACCTGAAATTGCTCTTTCAACCGATCCGGTCACTTTTGAATTGCTTCTGTGATTTTTATTCACATCTTGTTTGTCACCTTCAGTGAGTTCAGAGGCAACATAGTCAAGATATTTCTGAGAAAATGATGTTTTAGTAGCAGTTATTTTTTTTGCCATTTCCTTCACTTCATATGTGCCGGTTTCTTTCACTTCCATTGTTTTGCCTGTTGGTGCATGAACCAAGCCTAAATAGCAATTAGCTCCAACTTTGATTTGGTCATCTGCCCCCAATTTGGTGCCGGCAACAAGTGGTCTCCAATCATTTGAATTGGATCTCTTGAAGGTATTTTGACCTTTTGCGGCCAAAACTTTGAACAATTCAGTCTGTGCATTTGAGCTGATAGCAACAAAAAATGCAAGGGTTAGGATTAATGTGTTTGTTTTCATTTGTTTTTTGTCTTAACTGGTTACAAAATTAATTTTTTTTCTTTTTGACAGCAATTAAACGTCTAAGTTTAATATAAGAGTTCTTCACGAACTCCATATATACTTCTAGCAAATCTGCTGCCAAAAGAACTGTGATGATAGCTAAACTGAGTTCGAGCCTGTAATTATCTTCATAAAACACTTTAATCGTGAAGTAAAGAATAATAAAGGTCACTGCTAACTGAATGATTTTTCCTACTGTACCATAAAGTAGAGGAATTTTCTTGAACACAAACATCAACATGGCAACTGTGAAGTAACATATCAAAATACCAAAAAGTATTGATTGCCATTCTGGCATCACATCAACAAATTTTTCACTTAATATCATGTTGATAATGTTAGCGTGAATGACAATTCCATACATGTCAGGATAAGATTTGCCGACGTATTTGTCATTCAATGGTGTGTAAAAAATATCTTCTAAGTCAACTATTCCAATTTTCCTGCCCATGAATCCAAACAACACAATTTTGTTTTCAAACAAGCTTGAATCAAACTGTCTTTCGAGGACCTGGTCATTGTCTATGGTAGTGAATTTGATCCCCTCAGAAATGTTGATATTGCCTAAATAATTAATAATTTCAACCTCATAATTCCTGTCTAAAAACTTTTTAACTTTCTCGGGTGATATGTAACTCGCCAGCTTCACCGGAAAAGCCACAACTGTTGAATCATTAAATTTTTCTTGGGGGTCAAAGGTTCGACATGTTTTCTGCTCTCTTTCTGTACCTTCTGTTATCAAATTTGCATAAGCATGTTGTGTGTGCTGTGCAAACATTGGATTTGAGGTTTCAATGTCATATAACTTTTCTTCATCATCATATAACAACTTGCTTACCATCACAATATTGGGATTGTTTTTCAAAGCATTTTCTAAAATGCTGTCTTGTTCAGGGTTTTTTAACTTTTTGAAAAACGCGTCTATTCCAATCACTTTTGGATTAAATTCAGAAACGATGTTTATCATTTCACCAATCTCACCTCTTGAACATTCTCCAATGTTGACAATTACCACATTGGTATCTGCCATTTCATCATTGATTGAAATTTCATTTTCTTTAGTTTTATATTTTCTGATTTTTGAAAAGACGACATCCGTCGCATCGAAATCTTCAAATGTTTTGCCTACCGGATCAACCAAATCAGTGCTGGGAATTTCAACGTTTGAAAACACCCACAACATCAGGAAAACAAATATAGAACAAACAAAAGAATCCCAGTTGAAAAGAAAATGTAACGATGATTTGATAAAGTTCTTAACTGTCATGTTCAAAGGTTTATTGAAGCAAACTATTAAATTATGACTAATAATCCAAAAAAACCTCTAACTTAGGTGCGATGACTAATTCTAAGAGCCTGTTATACTGTTATTTTTCTTTCGGTTTAAGATTATTTTAATCAATCAATAGGCATTAATTCACCTCAAAATCTGTACTATTCCAGTTAATTTTCCGCTCTTTCCATCACCTAACTCATATTCACACACATATACATAGGGAACATTCGCTAGAGCTTTCTCACCATTCCAACCAACATCTGGGTCTTTGCTTGAAAAAACAACTCCTCCCCATTGATCATAAACCACAATTTGAAACTTCTCTAAAAAACGATAGACCGGAAGAAAACTATCATTTATCCCATCACCGTTTGGCGAAAATACATTAGGAAACTTCACAAATGGTGAACGATTGACTTCTAAGATATTACTTTTGATTACATCTCCATTCCTTAAACTAGCAACAATTTGATAACTAGAGATTGTTCTTGATGAGTCTAACATTGATATCAAAACTCCGGATTCATTTCCTGAATAAACCAACAATGAATCATCTCCAATCCGTTCAAAAAGCCTAAGTACCAAAATATCACTTGGCAATGTCCAAAATAATCGTTGATTATCTTTTGTTAACAAAATTTTGCATCTCAAACCTGAGGTGTCTGAAACCACCCCACAAATGTTTTCAACAGCCAATTTAAAACAATTTATATTTTCAGGAACCGAAACATTATTTATTGAAGAAGTGTATGTTCCTATGTTTCTTGATTTTTCATCAAATAAAAAAACTTTATTTATAAAGTTTTCGTTGACCCATGATGCCCTAAAACTACCATTTTCAAAACTTATATTCCAATTTTC
>JBDNDT010000196.1:0-5579 GCA_046718985.1 Cytophagales bacterium | reverse complement strand
GAGTTTCCATTGTTGTTAGCACCTATGGAAGACATAAGCGATCCTCCATTCAGGGCTGTTTGCAAGACATATGGAGCAGATTTGATGTACACAGAGTTCATTTCATCAGATGCTTTGGTTCGAAATGCTGAAAAAAGCATTAAGAAACTTGATGTTTACGATTATGAAAAACCAATAGGCATTCAGATTTTTGGCGATAAAATTGATGAAATGCGCAGAGCGGCACAAATTGCCAATTCTTGTGAGCCTGATTTGGTGGATATCAATTATGGTTGCCCGGTGAAAAAAGTAGCCTGCAAGGGTGCAGGAGCAGGATTGCTTCAAGACCTTGTGAAAATGCAACAAATCACCAAAGAGATTGTGTTAGCCTGCGACAGACCTGTGACCGTAAAAACAAGATTGGGTTGGGATGACACCACCAAGAACGTGGTGGAAGCAGCAAAAAGACTAACAGATGTTGGAATCAAAGCTTTGACCATTCATGGCAGAACACGCGCACAGATGTATAAAGGTGAAGCTGACTGGTCATTGATTGCAGAAGTAAAAAACTTAGACTTAGGAATTCCCATATTCGGAAATGGAGATATAGATTCACCACAAAAAGCTTTAGAATATAAAAACAAATATGGAGTTGATGGGGTCATGATTGGCAGAGCGGCAATAGGTTATCCTTGGATTTTCAGAGAGGTGAAACATTTTCTGAAAACAGGAGAGACTATGCAAGGACCTGATTTGAATGAAAGAATTGAGACTATAAAAAAACATCTTGATTTTTCAGTTCAGTGGAAAGGCGAAAAAGTAGGTATTTTTGAAATGAGAGCGCACTACACAAATTATTTGAAAGGCATTCAAGGCTGTAAACCCTTCAGAGCAAAATTGGTAGAAGCCAAAACGATGGAAGAGGTAAAGTGTATATTGGAAGATTTGGAATCTAAGATTGGGATTGATGAATTAATTTCATAATCTTTAAGTTTGGTTTGATTTTTGTAATTTAGTGTTGGTTCTTTAATAGCTTTGCAATTGTATATTTTAATCTGCTAATGGAAAAAAGCAAGACATTTTTAGTCATTGAAAAGGTTGCACAAATTATTCACCATAAGTTCAACCCTTTTGAATTTCAGAAAAAGCAAAGCTTTAATTTGAAAGATGAAAAAGACATTTTGTCGTTCATTAACCAACTCACCGAAGAGGGGAACAAAATACAACTGATGCTCATGCAGCATTATGCATCAGCAAAGTCATTGATAAACATTGTGAACAAGTTTGATTTCCCAGTCATCGCTTTTAAACAGAAAGAAGAAGGTGGAGAAATCATACCCGTCATCATCCTCAAAAAGAGAAAAAGACTCATCACATTCACTCTTGACAAAGATGATTTTGATGTGAATTACTTTGAAAATGATTTGTTGGAAGAATTAGTGACCAAAGCACAGTTAGGTGAAAAATACTCAAATCAAATTGTGTTTTTAGTTCCATCGTCCATCAATTCATTAATAAGCCCAAATTTGAGTAAGGATGATTATGCAGATGACAAAGAATTCACTCCATTGAGGAGATTGTGGAGGTTATTAAGCACTGAAAGAAGAGAAATCGGGTTTATTTATGTTTATGCAGTCACGATAGGTATCATCAGTTTATCATTGCCATTGGGGATTCAAGCCATCATCAATTTGATCTCAAGTGGCATGATTTTCAGTTCAGTTATTTTGTTGATTGTGGGGGTGATTGCCGGAATCATTGTAGGTGGAGTGCTTCAAATATTGCAGGTTTCGATGGTAGAGATTTTGCAAAGAAGAATCTTTGCTAAAGGGTCTTTTGAGTTTGCCTATAGAATTCCCAAATTTCGAGCTGAATCAATCACAAAAGACTATCCACCTGAGTTGGTTAACCGATTTTTTGATATTTTAACCATTCAAAAAGGACTCCCTAAGCTTTTGATTGAAATATCAGCTGCACTTTTGCAGATTTTCTTTGGTGTGATATTGTTGTCTTTTTACCACCCATTTTTTGTTTTCTTTGGATTCTTTTTGTTGTTGGCGATTTATGTCCTTTTTTATGTGACCGGTGAAAAAGGCTTGAAGACAAGCATTTATGAAAGTAAATACAAATATAAAATTGCCCACTGGTTGCAAGAAATCGGAAGAACCATCATTCCGTTTAAAATGGCAGGATTCACCAACCTTCCACTTCAAAAAACAGATTATTTACTGAATAATTATCTAAAGTCGAGAAAAGCACACTTTAAAGTGCTCATCAGTCAATATTCCTTTGTAATTGGTTTCAAAACTTTAATTACTGCAGGAGTTTTGATTATGGGAACTGTGTTGGTGACAGACAAGCAAATAACCTTAGGGCAGTTTGTTGCTTCTGAAATCGTTATCATTTTAATTATTGGAGCAGTAGAAAAATTCATCGTCAGCATGGATGTTATTTATGACCTTTTGACAGCATTAGACAAAGTCGGACATATCACTGATATCCCTTTAGAAAAAGAACAAGGTGCTATTTTGAAAAGAACGGATGATGAAAAAGGTATGGATTTGAACTTGATTAATGTACAATACAAGTATCCGGAATCAGATAAATACACTTTAAAAGAAATTACATTCAAAGTAGAAGCAGGGCAACATGTAGGTATAGCAGGAGAATCAAATTCAGGTAAAAATACATTAGCACAAATCATTTCTGGCGTGATGCATGACTACGAAGGCATAATCACTCTTGACGGTTTATCTCTTAGAGACCTTGATGTGAACAGCATCAGAGATAATGTTGGAGTTTATTTCTCAGAATCCGATGTTTTTGACGGCACCATTTATGAAAACATTTCAATGGGCATTCAAAGAACCACTATTGACGATGTGATGAAAGCCATTGAAGCTGTTGGTTTGAGCAAAGAAGTCAATGCATTGAAGGATGGATTGAATACTCACATTCCTGCTTATGGAAAAGGTTTTTCTGCCACCACCATCAAGAAAATTGCACTGGCAAGGGCTGTTGCCGAGAAACCCAGACTTTTGATTATAAATGACTTTTTGCAAGGATTTTCAAAACATGATGCATTGAAAATCCTTAATTTTTTGTTCGACAAAGCCAACAAATGGACGATGATTTGCATCAGCAATGACCCTATGATTCTTTCTTTCTGCGACAAAGTGGTCGTGCTGGAAAATGGATATATGGCGGCAGAAGACAGTTTCGACAATTTAATGAAAATAAATTGGTTTAATCACAAAATGGACAACTAAATGTGATGTTCTATGCTTGATATTTCACCTGTGAAAATAAAAGACAATTTAGACTCATCAGAGCTTTATTCAATGAGTATGATGCACAGCCACAGATTCGGCAGAACAGTGGCTAAAGTGGTTATTTTTATGTTTTTGCTTTTCTTTGTTGTTATTTTCTTGCCTTGGCAACAAAATATTTTTTCAACCGAAGGCAGTGTCACAGCATTATATCCTGAAGATAGACCACAAACCATTGAAGCTACCATTGCCGGACGGATTCAAAAATGGCATGTTCACGAAGGTCAACATATCAAAAAAGGAATGCCAATTGTGACAATTTCTGAGGTCAAAGATAAATATTTCGACCCTGAACTTATCATCCGCCTAAATGAACAACTCAATTCTAAACGAGAAGTGATTGAAGCCACTGAAAGGAAGAATAAAGCCATCAGAAATCAAATAGAAGCGTTGAACAATGCTTTTAGGTATAGCATAGAAAAAGCCAAAAACAAAATTTTGCAGGCTAAACTCAAAAATGAAAGTGACAGCGTGAATCTCATAGCTGAAAAAATCAATTATCAAGTGGCTTTGGAACAGTTCAACAGAAGTGAAAAAATGTATGAGCAAGGCTTGATTCCGTTGACAGAATTGGAAAGACGAAAATTGAAATTCCAAGAAACTAATGCAAAGCTCATTTCTACCGAAAATAAATTTTTGGAATCAAAAAACGAGTTAATTAATGCCAAAATTGAATTGAGTTCAATTGAAGCTGACTATAATGATAAGATTTCAAAAGCCGAGTCAGATTTCAGTTCTTCAATAGCATATTTAGCAAATTCAGAGGGAGATTATTCTAAATTGAAAAATGAAGTGGCAAATGTGAAAATCAGGAATCAGAATTATGTGATAACAGCCACCCAAAATGGTTACATTGTGAAAACGATGAGGGCAGGCATTGGTGAAACTTTGAAAGAAGGCGACCCTGTTGCACTTATCATGAGTGAAAACCCGACAATAGCGACTGAACTTTACGTTTATCCTATGGATGTTCCTTTGTTATCAAAAGGAAGACAGGTTCGCTTAGAATTTGATGGATGGCCGGCATTGCAAGTTTCAGGATGGCCGAGTGTTGCGGTTGGAACATTCGGTGGAAGAGTGGAGGTTATTGACAGGGTGCAAAGCGACAATGGAAAGTTTAGAATTTTGGTTGTGCCTGATGAACATGATGAACCTTGGCCTGACAAGTTGAGAATAGGCTCCGGTGTGAAAGGCTGGGCAATGCTTGATGAAGTGCCAATTTGGTATGATATATGGCGTCAACTCAATGGTTTCCCCCCAAGTTTGAAAGAGAAACCATCAGATACTTATTCACCTGACACCAAGAAAAAGAAAAAAATCAAATAAGGATGAATAGACTTTCAAGACTTTTATTGTTGGTTTTTTCAATATTTTTTCAAAACTTTTTAATGTCTCAAGACTCAAAAACAAAGGTTTTGACTTTCAAAGATTATATGGGAATCGTTATGAAAAACCACCCTGTGGTTAGACAAGCAGCTATTATTTCAGAAATGGGAAGAGCAGAGCTCTTAGCTTCAAGATATCTCTTTGACCCAAAACTAGACTATGATTTCACCAGAAAAAGATTCGACGGAAAGAATTATTATGAATACCTTGATTATGGATTGAAATTCCCAACTTGGACAGGGATTGACCTGAAAACAGGTTATCAACAAAACTCAGGTCAGTTCATAAATCCATTCGATTTTACCCCTCCTGGCGGTTTGATGTATGCCGGAGCAGAAACTTCCTTGGAAAGATTGTTTTTTGACGAAAGAAGAAATACCCTCAGGCAAGGTCAAATGACAGCCAAAATGGCTGAAGCAGATCGGATAAAAGTAATCAATAAAGCACTCTTCAGTGCTGCCAAAGAATATTGGGAATGGTATTTTCAATTTAACAGATTAAAAGCGTTTGAAGAGAATTATAAGCTGGCAAAAGATAGATTCGTCGGCTTAGTCAACCGTTTAGAACAAGGTGATATAGCTTCAATTGACACATTAGAAGCCGCCTTGAACGTTGATGAAAGGTTTATTGATTGGCAAGATGCTATCAATGACTATCAAACTGTTGTTTTCCAACTCTCAAATTTTTTATGGGCTGATGACATGATACCCTTGGAAATTGATGATAACACAACACCTGAAACATTGAAACTTTTGAATTTTGAATCTGATACCATTCTCAGTTCTTTGTTGGAAACAGCAGAGAAGAACAACCCTGAGCTCTTAAAAGCCAAGCTCAAAATCAAACAAGCGGTTTTTGAAAGGAGATATAGAGCTAATGAAGATC
>JBDNDT010000195.1:0-5596 GCA_046718985.1 Cytophagales bacterium | reverse complement strand
GAACATGATGTTTAAATAATCAGCAAAAATGGCATTTCCTGAAACATAAGCCAGAATAGCAATCGTTAAGCCGATGATTGCTGATGTGCCGGCAGCAAGACCGTCAATTCCGTCAGTGATGTTTGCACCATTCGAAACTGCCGTGATCACAAAAGTCACCACCAATGTATAAATCAACCAAGTATAGTCAGGGCAAAGGCTCAACCACTCAAGAAGTGCACAATAATCAAACTCATTATCTTTCAAAAAAGGAATGGTGGTGATAAATGATTTCGTTTCAAGATAAGTTGAAGAAACCCTAGTGGTGCTACTTAAACCTGTGTTTCCAAACAAATATTGCCTAATGACCACATCATCATCAAATGACAAAACCAAACCTACGCCAAGGCCCAAAGCGACTTGACCCATAATCTTGAACTTCCCTGCTAAACCTTCTTTGTTTTTCTTGAAAACCTTGATATAATCATCTAAAAACCCAATGAGACCCAACCAAAGTGTGGTCACCAACATCAAAATGATATACACATTGTGGATTTTTGCAAATAGAAGAGTAGGAATCACAATTGATGCAATGATGATTAAACCTCCCATGGTAGGTGTACCTTTTTTCTGCATTTGACCTTCAAGCCCCAAATCTCTGATGCTTTCTCCCACTTGAAGCCTTCTCAACAAATTGATGAGATGCTTTCCAAAAACAGCACCAATTAACAATGATAAGATGATTGCCATTGATGCCCTGAACGAGATATACTGGAACAAGCCGGCACCGGCAAGGCCAAATTCATTTCTCAGATAATCAAACAAATAATAAAACATCTCGCTAGTTTTCTTTAGGGTTAAAGATTTCTTTCAAAATTTCATAATCATCAAAAGGATGTTTCACACCCTTAATCTCTTGATAGTTTTCATGACCTTTTCCGGCAACTAAAATGATGTCGTTGGGCTTTGCGAAAACACAAGCAGTTTTTATGGCTTCTTTCCTGTCAGTGATTTTCAACACTTTTTGTTTTTGTGACACTGGAACGCCGGCCATCATCTGTTCTAAAATTTCATCAGGGTTTTCGCTTCTCGGATTGTCAGAGGTCAAGATAAGTTTATCGCTCAATCGACAAGCAATGGCTGCCATCAAAGGTCTTTTGGACTTATCTCTGTCTCCTCCACAACCCACAACAGTGATCACAGATTTTTTTCCTCCCTCTTTGAATTCTTCTAAAGTCTTCAACACATTTTCTAATGCATCAGGAGTGTGTGCATAATCTACAATAGCAAAAGAACCGGATGAAGATTTCAAGATTTGGAATCGGCCTTTCGGTGCTTGCACAGAAGAAAGAGCACTCAAAGTTTCTAATTCATTTTCTCCTAAAAGAGTTGCAGCGGCAAAAACTGCTATCAGATTATATGCATTGAAAAGCCCAATCAGCCTAAACCAAGCTTTGATTCCGTTGATTTCAAGTTCCAAGCCTTGCAAAGTGTTTGAAAGCATGAGACCTTTGAACTCAGCATCTGACTTCAATGAATAAAAATATTTTTTTCCTTTTGTGTTTTGAAGCATGACATTTCCTCTCTTGTCATCTTTGTTCGACAAGGCAAATGCAGTAGGCTTCAAATGGTCGAAAAGCTTTTTCTTTGCTTCAATATAGTTATCAAAAGTTCCATGATAATCTAAATGGTCATGGCTGATGTTGGTGAATATTGCACCGTCTAAATCAACACCCGCCAATCTGTTTTGGTGAATGGCATGAGAGCTGGCTTCCATGAAACAATGGCTACATCCTTTTTTGACCATTTCAGCCATCAAAGAATGAATGGCAATTGGGTCAGGTGTGGTGTGTGTGGCCGTCACCACCTCATCTTTGATTCTGTTCTCCACCGTTGAGAACAAACCTGTGTTATAACCCATCACTTTGTGCAACTCATAAAGCATAGTAGCAACACTGGTTTTGCCATTTGTGCCGGTGACAGCCACAACTTTCATTTTTTTTGATGGGTGACCATAAAATGCGGAAGCCAATTTGCCTAAAGCCTCAGAACTGTCGTTTACTTTATAAAAGTTAACACCATCAGGTTTCTCTACATTCCAACTTTCTACAACAATAGCTTTAGCTCCGTTTTCAATAGCTTTAGCAATGAAATCATGACCGTCTGATTGAGTTCCCTTTATGGCAACAAAAATAGAATTCGGCATCACTTTCCTCGAATCGAAAGCAATCGAACTCACTTCAAAGTCTCTTAGTTCTTCTTTAGAAACTGTGAATGCCAAACTAGAAATCAATTCATTCAACTTCATTTTATCCGAGTTTTAGATAAACCAAATCACCTTTTCTTGCTTTTGAGCCTTGAGGAACAGATTGTTCCACCACCCTTCCTTTTCCCTCAAAACGCACTTTCAAACCTTTGTTTTCTAACAAATAAAGGGCGTCTTTTATGCTCATTCCCAAAACGTTGGGCACTAGATCACCTGATGTCTTTCTCCCTTTCCATTCCACTGATTGGTTCACAGTGCTTGCCTGAACCCAATCTTCTTGACCTTCATAATGATTGGAGATTGAAAGTTTATTACACAAATACCTCAAATCATCCAAATTTCCGGATTTCAAAAGAGGTAAGTCTGTTTTGTCTGCTATCAGTTGGTCAACAGAAATCGTTTTGTGCATTTCAAAATCTTGAGAATAGACTTTGTCTGCAATTTCTCTAAAAACCGGAGCTGCAACATCAGAGGCATATTGTTGAAATCCCTTTGGGCTGTCAATCACCACAATGCAACTATATTTTGGGGACTTTGATGGGAAAAATCCACAAAATGATGTATAATAATTTTTGGTATAAGACCTGTTTTTGATTTTTTGTGCAGTTCCAGTTTTTCCAGCAATTGAAAAATCAGTGGTTTTGATATTGTTTGCTGTGCCATGATCAACCACGGCCTCTAACATAGTAATTAGTTTTTCGCGCGTTTCTTTGCTGCAAATTTTATCTACCAACACCTCAGTGTCATATTCTTCAATCACTTGGTCTGCCCTCCAAACTTTTTTCACAATCATGGGCTTAATCATTTTTCCATTGTTTGCCACCGCATTATAAAAGGTGAGGGTGTGCAAAGGAGAAAGCAAGATTTCATATCCTATGCTCATCCATGGCAAAGTAACCGGACTCCAAGAAGTGTCTTTTGGAGTTTTCAAAAATGGTTTAGCTTCACCTTTCATTTGAAAGTCTATCGGACGGTCGAAATGAAATTTTTTGAGATAGTTCACAAATTTTCCGGGGTTTTTGTGAAAAGCTTCATAAATGAGTTTTGATGTTCCCACATTTGATGATTTGGCAAACACATCCACTACGCTTAATCTTCCATAACCACCCGGTTTAGAATCTTTCATGGTTCTATCAGAAAACTTTATTTCTCCCGGGCTGGTCTGCACCGAATCATAAATATCTAGGTTTGTTTCCTCAAGCAAAGCCATCATTGAGGCTAACTTGAAAGTTGAACCGGGGTCTGTTAAACCTTGACTTCCAACAGCATAATTATAATTCTCATAAAAGTTTCCTTTTGAGTCTTTACCCAAATTTGCAATTGCTTTGATTTCTCCGGTTTTCACTTCCATCAACACCACACATCCATAATCTGCATCATGTTTTTTCAGATGTCTGCGCAATGCATCTTCTGCCACGTCTTGCAGATTCACATCAATGGTGGTTTGTATGTCGAACCCCTGTTCAGGCTTCACCTCAGATTCATCATGCAAAGGTCTCCATGCGTTTCCTGCAATCTTTTGGAACAAAGCTTCTCCATCTTTTCCTGCTAATAACTGATGATAGCTCATTTCTAGTCCTGCCCCTTTGTTTTCTTCATTTACAAAACCGACCGTCCTATAAGCCATGCTTCCAAAAGGCATATATCTTTTGTCAATTTTTTCAAAAACAACACCACCTTTCATCCTGCCTTCTCTCACAATCGGCCACTCAGAAATCATTTTCTTCTCTTGATAATTCAGATTCTTTTTGCTCAACAGGATATATCTTTTTCTTGCCTTCCTATAGCTGGTGATTTGTTGTTTAAATTCAGTAGCAGATTTGCCTCCGAAATATTTAGCTAAATATTGACTCAAGGAGTCTATTCCTTTTTTGAATAATTCATCTGATGGAATTGTAGGATCCATTGTCATTCTGTAAAAAGGAAGAGAAGTAGCCAATAAACCACCATTGTCTGAATAAATATTCCCTCTTGTTGCCGGAACTTTCATGTATCTTAAAGAAACTTCTTCGGCCATTTTTCTCCATCTGTCACCTTCATTGAACTGAATATCAGCAACCCTCCAAAAGATAAGCCCTGCAAAAACAAGGCAAACCAAAAAGGCTAGTCTGACACGGATCAATATGGAGGTTTTAATGTTCATCAGAATGGCATATCTTTTATGTCTTTTGAATCAATTACCAATTTGAAAGGAGGTCTTTTGTTTTCAACCAATCCCAAGTGTTCCACCTTTTTTGCCACCTCAGATTGCTTGCTGTCAAACATATATCCGGCTTTTAAGGTGATATAATCAGCTCTTAGGTCTTCGACTTCCTTTTTTAATTTGTCAATTTTTCTCACAGTTTTGTCAGCCATGTGGCTGTTGGCAATGTATAGCAACGCTAACACTGATAAGAAAATCGCTTTGTTGACCTTTTCCATGGGAATGCCATCAACAAACACCTTTTCCATTCCAAAAACTTTATTTAGAATAGAAGACAAATTCAGTTTTTTCTTCTCAACCGAATGCTCACTTTCCTCAATTTCAGCATCTTTAGGTCTGTTAGTTGCCATGGTATTCAGGGTTTTTGACAGCAATTCTTAATTTTGCGCTTCTAGCACGATTGTTATTTGATTTTTCTTCTTCCGTTGGCTCAATAGCTTTTCTTGAAACAGGAATCAAAGGTTTGTTTGTGTTGCCGAAAATATCTTTTTCAGCTTCACCATAAAATTGTCCGTTTGCTATAAAATTTTTTACTAAGCGGTCTTCAAGCGAATGATAGCTCATCACCACCAATCTACCATCATTTGCCAACACCTGAGGGCATTGTTCCAAGGCTTCTTTCAGAGCAGACATTTCGTCATTGGTCTCAATCCTCAAAGCTTGGTAAGCTTGAGCTTTGTATTTATTTTCTTCTTTTTTGGGTGCTAGTTTTTCTAAAATTTCATTAAGTTGATCAGTGGTTTCAATTTTAGCGTTTGCACGTTTTGACACAATCGTTTTGGCAAGGGTTTTGGCATTTTTGATTTCGCCAAACATTCCAAAAATTTTGTGCAATTCATGCTCAGGATATTGATTGATAATTTCTTTTGCTGTTTTTCCCATGCTTTGATCCATTCGCATGTCCAGATCAGCATCAAAGCGAATCGAAAATCCCCTTTCAGGTGTGTCAAATTGGTGAGAAGAAACGCCCAAATCAGCCAATATGCCATCCACCTTTTCCACACCCATTGAACGAAGCATCATTTTCAAATTCCTAAAATTCGATTTGATGAAGTGAAAACCTTTGTGTGAGATTTTTATTGATTCTAGACGTGCATCCTCATCTTGGTCAAAAGCATAGAGTTTGCCAATTGTTAAAAGGTCAAGTA
>JBDNDT010000194.1:0-5619 GCA_046718985.1 Cytophagales bacterium | reverse complement strand
GTTTATTTACCTGAGCCCTCAATAAAAAAAATGAAACACTTAGATAGTAAAATCTTGAACAAAATCATTGAATGGAGCTTGACTTGTACTTTTAAATATAAAAATTGGGTATATGCCTTGTCAGCATTTGTGCTATTGGTTTCAGTAATTGGTACTTTAAAAATTAAAACACTTTCATTCATGACAGATGATGTGCCTGAACGATTAGGGATTCAGGATGATTTGGTTTTTTTTGAAGAAAATTTCAAAGGAGTGATGCCGATTGAGTTCATTGTGGACACCGGTAAGAAAAAAGCATTGATGAATCTTAAAAACCTTAAAACGATTGAAGAATTTGAACGCTTTCTTAAAGAACAACCTTATTTGTCTGCTCCGATTTCAGCAAATACTTTCTTGAAAGCTTCTGTTCAAACGTTTTATGGCGGTGATACCAATAGCTTCATTCTTCCAACAAACAATGACAAGCCTTTCATTATGTCATATCTGAATAACATGGATAACGACAAAAATAAAAAAAGTTTGTTAAGTTCTTTTGTGGATAGCAGTGGTCAACAATTGCGAATTTCTTGTAAAATTTCAGATATGGGTTCTGTTAAGATAGATTCTTTTATGCAACATGTGTTGATTCCTAAAGCAGATTCAATTTTCAAACCCAAGAATTTTGATTACAAAATAACAGGCTCAACATTACTTTTTGTGAGGGGAAATAACTTGCTGATTGATAGCCTATATGGTAGTATTGTTCAATCAGTTATTTTCTGTTCTATTTTAATGGCAATGCTTTTTGCTTCATTCAGAATGATTGTAATCACTTTAATTCAGAATTTTATTCCGATTTTGTTCACGGCAGCCATCATGGGTTTTTTCAGCATCAATTTAAAACCAAGCACAGCAATTATTTTCAGTGTGGTGTTCGGGATTGCAATTGATAATTCAATTCATTTCTTGGCAAAATATAGGCATGAAATTTTTCACAAGAAATTGCCTGTTCGTGAAGCTTTGAAAATCAGCATGATTGAAGCAGGTCCTAGCATGATTTATACCTCAGTAATTTTGTTTATCGGTTTCATCATTTTCACCTTTTCAAGTTTTGGAGGTACTGTTTACTTGGGTATTCTCACATCAATCACTTTGCTCACCACCTTGATAGCGAGTTTAACTTTATTACCTTGTTTGATTTTAGATTTTGACAGAGGGAAAAAAGAAAAAGATTTTGAACCGGTGATTGAAAAATTTGAAGGTTTATATGTTGAAGAAGACAATGAAGATGTTGATGTTTCGGATTTGGAAAGAGAAGAAAACTCAGAAAAAAACTCAGAAAATTCAAATTAAGTGTGATGTTAGATAGAATCAATGCCTTATCCTTAGAAATTGAGCAACAGCTAATCCAAGACAAAAACCAACTAGAAGAATTCAGGTTGAAGTATTTGTCAAAAAATGGTATCATAAACAGCTTGTTTGAAGAGTTCAAGTTAGTTCCTCCTGATGTAAAAAAAACAATTGGAGCGCCTTTGAACGTTCTGAAGAAGAAAGCAGAATCTAAATTCAATGAAGCTCAAGAAAGTCTTGAAGGTGAAAATAAAAAAGAAGATTTTAAGTTTGATTTCACTAGAACAGCATTCACTAAAAATTTAGGTTCTAGGCATCCACTTAGCATTGTGAGAAGTCAAATTGTCGATATCTTCATCAAAATTGGATTCACTGTGGCTGATGGGCCTGAAATTGAAGATGATTGGCATAACTTTTCGGCATTGAATTTTCCTGAAAATCATCCGGCAAGAGAAATGCAAGACACGTTTTTCCTATCAAAAGAGCCTGAGTTTTTGTTGAGAACCCACACTTCAACAGTGCAAGTGAGGGTGATGGAAAATCAGAAACCGCCTATTAGGTCAATCATGCCGGGTCGGGTTTATAGAAATGAAGCAATTTCAGCCCGAGCACATTGTTTGTTTCACCAAATTGAAGGACTTTATATCAATGAAAACGTAAGTTTCGCTGATTTGAAAAACACTTTATATTATTTTGTGAAACAACTGTTCGGCAAAGACACCCAAATCAGGTTCAGACCCTCATATTTTCCCTTCACAGAACCAAGTGCAGAAATGGATATTTCTTGCCTCATTTGCAAGGGTGAAGGCTGCAATATCTGCAAACATAGTGGTTGGGTAGAAATTGGTGGAGCCGGAATGGTTGATCCACATGTTTTAGAAGCTAACAAAATTGACTCTAAGAAATATTCAGGTTTTGCTTTCGGTGTAGGTATTGAAAGAATCACCATGCTGAAATATGGAGTTAAAGACCTAAGAGATTTCACAGAAAATGATGTGAGATTCTTGAAACAGTTCGTTCCTATTTCGAATTGATAAATAAATGCTCAATAAAAATTTCAATTTTAAAGGGTTTTCAAAGCACTTATTCACCTATGTGGTGATGACGATTTGCTCATTGACAAAAGCTCAAGAAGTGTTTCACTTTTTTAGCAATCAATTACCTGTAATCAGACCTCAAAAAGTAAATTGCAATGTTTCTTACACGACAAAGTTTGTCGATGAAAAATTCACAACAATTTTATACTTAGAATTCTTTCCTAAAAGCCACCATATCACAAGCCTAGATATTCCATTTGTTTTACAAGTTTTTGATAAAAACGATAAGTTGTTGAATGAAAAAGATTTGACCTTGAAACTTGAAAGAAAAGAGAATAATCAATTTGAAGCAAGATTTGAGTTAAATGCACCAACTGAGGATTCTGATTTTATAAGATTGTTGTGCAAAGATGAAAAAAACTTTGGTTTTGTGAATTTGAACATTCCTTATGACTTGAAACAATTGAAAGATAAGCCTGTAGAGATTGTTACTCATAATAACTTTAAAAATTCACAACACAAAATCAGTGTTTTAGATACCTTTCACATTGTTCATCAAAGTGGAGAAGTTTATTTGCATTATTTCAGTGCAGAAAGTTTTTTGCCTTCTAATGTTCCTTTTGCAAAACCAAGTAATTATGCTCCAAAAGCAAAAAAAATTGAAAAAGTTGAAACACAAAAACCATTGGTTTTGAAAGAACCCGGGCTTTATGTTTTCACCTTATCCGATAGTTTGAAAGAGATTAAAAATTGGTTGTTTTGCAGCAGAGAGAATTTTCCGAGGCTTAAAAACATTAATGACCTTATAGATCCCTTGTGCTATCTATTTAGTCCATCAGAGATGATTAATTTTAAAAAATCTGCGAATAAAAAATTGATGGTAGATAGTCTATGGTTAAAAATTGCCGGAAACATGGACTATGCAAAGAAACTTATTTCAACTTATTATGGTAGAGTTCAATATGCCAATGAAACTTTCAGTATCTATAAAGAAGGTTGGAAAACGGATCAAGGAATGATTTATACAATTTTTGGACCACCGGATGAGATAATCAATGAATCGGTTGAACAACAGTGGATTTATAAAGACAGAAAAAACGATCTTTCATTTGTCTTCGTTTCAAAACGAACTCCATTGGGTATTTATGAATTTGTGCTTTCCAAAAGCAAAGACTATGAAAGAGAATGGAACAACACAGTTGAGAAATGGAGAAAAGGTATAGTGGAATAAGATACGGTGAAAAGCCGAAAAATGACAACATTGTGTTTGGATTTCACCCGGTGAAAGAGGCATTGATAGCTAAAAAAGCCATAGATAAAATTCTACTTCAGAAAACTAGTTCTAATGATCTGAGTTTCATCATTCAAGAATGCAAAGAAATGGAAATACCGTTTCAATTTGTCCCTATTGAAAAACTGAACAGAATCACTGCAAAAAACCATCAAGGGGTGATTGCATTCGTTTCTCCTGTTCATTTTTCAAAAATTGAAAACATCATTCCTGAAGTTTATGAAAAAGGAGAAGTGCCATTGGTGGTGATATTAGACAGGGTTACAGATGTTAGAAATTTTGGAGCAATTTGTCGATCAGCTGAATGTGCCGGTGCTCATGCAGTGATTATTCCTGAAAAAGGTGCCGCTCAAGTGAATGAAGACGCTTTGAAAACATCAGCAGGTGCTTTGATGCATTTGCCGATTTGCAAAGAATATAACCTCAAAAACACCATACAGTTTCTGAAAGATTCAGGATTGAAAATTGTTTCCTGCACAGAAAAGACAGATAAATCGCTATTTGAAGAAAATTTGAATGAGCCATTGTGCATCATCATGGGTTCTGAGGAAGAAGGTATTTCTGCTGAATATCTCAAACTGTCAGACAAAAAAGTTAAAATCCCGATGTTTGGAAAAATAGGCTCGTTAAATGTTTCAGTGGCAACCTCTGTGATTCTCTACGAATGTGTGAGGCAAAGAAAATTTTGAACATTGACTTATTAGTATAGTATTGAGTATTTTTTTTTTAAAATAGTTGTTGGTGTTTTTTTATTTCTTTTTCATGGAGCTTGATTTTTATGTTACTCAATGAAAGGATTTTGCTATTTATTAATTTTAGTTTCCGGTGATTATTAACTATCTCTAAAAAACTCAATTTTTATTACTTCACAACTTTAAAAATAAATTGTTCTTTTAGTTTTACATACAATTTGAATTGTTAATTTTAGATTTGAATCAACTTGCTTGGAGAATATGTTTAATCATGCCGTCGTTATTGATGATGACCCAATAAATAACTTTTTATGTGAAAAAGTTTTGGGCAGTTCTGAAAGTGTGAAAAGAATCACCACATTTGAAAATCCTGAAATTGCATTTAAGTATCTTCAAGAAAATATTAATACATCTGATTTTCCTGATTTGGTTTTGTTAGATTTGAACATGCCCAAGCTTGATGGATGGGGTTTTTTAGAGAAATTTAAAACTTTGCCAAGCCATATAATAGAAAATACTAAGCTGTATATCCTAACTTCTTCTGTGGATGAGGGCGATAAAAGAAAAGCCCAAAAATCAGAAAATGTCAGTGGTTTCGTTCAAAAACCCTTATCTGTTGACAATGTGAAAAAATTCGGTTCTTTTAATCGTTTTAACCGTTTTATGCCTTTGCTTGCATTTGGGTTTTTGTTAGATTTTTTTGGGTTGATTGTTTAGTTTTATATTCAAAAAAGTGGATAAACAGCAAATTCTGAAAGAAAAGAAACTAAAAGTCACTTCTTGCAGGCTTGATGTGTTGGATTATCTTGATAAATCCAAAAAGGCGGTTGGTCAACCTGAACTTGAGAAAAAATTTCAAGGAAAATATGATCGAGTGACCTTATACAGAACTTTGCATTCATTCTTGTCTGTTGATATAGTTCATCAAGTTCCTGATAACGTGGGTGAAGTTAAGTATGCTTTGTGTCATCATGAACACAATCAACACCATGAACATCATCACCATGCGCATATACACAACCATTTACATTTTAAATGCACAAATTGCGAATCAACCACATGCATCGATGACGTTCCCATTCAGATTATTCAATTGCCTTTTGGCTATGAATTGGATGAAATTCAGCTTTTAGGTATAGGTATTTGCAAAAATTGTTCACAAAAAAATAAATAGTCTCATGTTAGAATTTGATAATAACAATCCTTGGACAATCAAATCATCTGAGAAGAAATATGAAAATCCATGGATTAGCCTCACACAACATGAAGT
>JBDNDT010000193.1:0-5629 GCA_046718985.1 Cytophagales bacterium | reverse complement strand
ATCACAGCTTCTTACACAGACACAAAAGGTTGTACAAACACCATTATTCAACTTTCTAATATTTTCGACAAGCCTTTTGCCGATTTCAATTTTGACAGTTTATATTGTGCAAACGTTGATACTGTTCAAATCACTCAACCTAGCGGTTCAATATTTGGAACTTTCAGCATTGAGCCCAATGGAGGTTTGGCTTATGACACATTGAAAGGAAGCATCATTCCTAGATTAAGTTCTTCAGGAACTTATATCATCACCAACACAGTTTCTGTTGGAGCATGTCCTGCTGAATTATTTAGAGACACTGTTGTCATTAGAGCTAAAATTAAAAAGCCTGAGTTGAGCAATTGGATAGACACCATAGTTTGTCCGAATTTTGTGGACAGCATCACATACACAGTAGCAAATTCAAATAACTCGCTAAACTACACATGGATTGTAAACGGTGGTACTTTCGTGAATGCAGATTCATTAGGCGAGAGTGTGAGAGTTAAATGGGACAATAATCCACTATTTAAATCTTTGAGGATTGTGGCAAACGATGGCTTCTGCTCAACAGACACTTCTTATTCAATTGCAACAAGTTTAACCAACTTAGTTTTGTTCTCTGTTTCTGATTCAGTTGAAAATGATCAGTTTATAAAAATCAGATATTCAGCCTTTTCAACTTTGGATGATGATTCGGTTATGATATTCAGAAGAATTGCTCTTCCAACAGCACAAGATTCATCATGGACATTGGTTAAAAAGTCAGCTATGCCAATTGGTATTGATGTGTTCACAGATGGACCATTAGCAACAGATCGTTTTGCTTATGAATATCGTTTGGGCGCTGTCAATCGTTGTGGAGATACCACTTTCACAGATCCACACAGAACAATTGTTGCCAAAGCAGAAGGAAATGAAAAAGAAGAAACCGTTGCATTAGAATTTAATGCTTACAAAGGGTGGATTCCGAATGTTTATGAAGTTTATAGACAGTTGGATAAAGACCCTGAATTTAGACTTTTTAACAGCGTTTCATCTTTAAATGACACCTCTCTGTTATTCAGAAATGTATCGTCTGACGGATTCAATCAGTGTTATAGGGTTTTAGCTAAGTTAGTTTTTGTTGATTCAACATCAGGAAAACAAACAGTGCTTGATTCCTCATGGTCAAACATCACATGTGTGAATTTCAAAAACCCTATCAAAGTCTTCAATTCATTCTCTCCAAACGGTGATGGAGTAAATGAGTTTTTCTGGGTGAACAACATCAACCTTTATCCTGACAATGAAGTGTTTGTATTCAATAGATGGGGGGCTAGGGTTTTCCACAGAGCAGGATATAACAACAACTGGGACGGCGGTGGTCTTCCTGATGGAACTTACTTTTACACCATAAGGGTGGAAGGAGATGAATATAGAGGTTATGTTTATATAGGACGATAATCAACATAGACAATGAAGAATATCATCATGAAATATTTGATTTTTTTGCTGAGCTCATTAACATTGATGGCACAGCAAGATGCAGATCAACACATCACACAATCAATGTTCAACAGAATGGCAATCAATCCTGCATCGACAGGTGTGAATGATGTGATTAGCGCCGGGATGTTTTATAGAAATCAATGGTTAGCAAGAATTCCCGGATCTCCTGTATATCAACTTGCGCATTTTCAAATGCCAACAAATGACAAAAAGATGGCTTTTGGTGGGATTTTAACAAATGATGCAATAGGTTTTGAAAACAGAATGTCGGTGGCAGCAAATGGTGCTTATCACATCAGATCTCATTCATCAGTTTATTCATTTGGGCTTCAGGCAGGTGTTAAATATTATAACATGGATCGGTCGAAAGTTGATGCTAAAGAGCAAAATGATGCCGTTTTGTTCGGACCTGAACGAACCCCTTTATTACCTGATTTTGCATTCGGATTCAATTATACGCATAAGAATTTTTTTGGTGGTTTTTCAATCACTCACCTCAATCAAACAAGAATAAAATATTCAGGTAACAGCACTATAGATTCCAGATTGAGGAGGCATTATTATGTGAACTTAGGATATAATTATGCACTTGACCCTTATTTTACACTGAAACCATCAGTTTTAGTTAGGGCATTGCCAAAAGCACCTGTTCAGGCTGATTTTGCTGTTTTGTTAGATTATAACGGTGGATTGTGGGGAGGATTCAATGTTAGATCCGGTGATGCATTGGGATTTATTGTTGGGGTTCAACTGAACAAATTGAACATCCACGTTGATCAAGCCATGAGAATTGGCTACGCATTTGACCACACAGTTTCAAGAATGCCGAGATACAATGCAGGTGGCTCTCATGAAATTATGTTACAATATGACTTTAGGAAAAAAGTTAAAGTTCATAGTCCTAAATTCATGAAGCTTGAGTAATCAATGAATTAAATTCTTTTTGACCAACTGAGTCTCATTCCTGTTTCAGCACCTATAGAACTTTTGAAGCTGAGCAAACCATAATCGGGTGTGGTGATATCAGTTGATATACCTAAATCCACAAATTCAAAATGATTGTTTTTTAAGTGTAAGCACAGATAAAAAGCCAAAGCATTCATCGGAAAGAGATGTTCTTGCTCAACATCATGCCCCCAATAAATCACATGAAAGATTTTAGAAGTTAATTTAACACCTATACATGCTGAAATAGCCAGATTGCCTAATCTTAAAACAAAAATCTCTAAAGGATTAATTTTACCTGCGTATTCTAATTCCTCAAAAGTCATATTTAGAGGCCTGTTTCTATGTACTCTGCTTTTTTTGATTAAATCATAAGCTTCATAAGCTAAATCACCATTGTTTTCAAACTTGAAATCGAATTTTAAAAACTGGTTAAACTTATTTTTAGCACTTTTTTTAAAATGGAAACCGTTTTCATTGATTTTATTCAAATCTATATGTTGGTTCAAAGCAATTTCATCAAGGCTATAGTCCATTGCCTTGAAAGCATTATGAAGATAGTTGTTAAAGTTTGGAGAGATATAATCAGGACATTGGGTGATTTTTATTTGATTAATATTTTTAATGTGAAGCAATTCTTCCCATATTTTTAAATTTTCAATCATTTTTTGGTGGCTATAATCTTTTGAAAACAAAGAAAATCCACCATAAGGAGCAGAAAATGGCGAATAAAATGTGTTGTGTTTGACTCCCCCACTAATTCCAACACAAAAATTATTGGCTTTTAGTAAAAAATGAACAACCGAATCTACTTTTAGATGATAATGCTCGTTAAAACGTGCATGCAAAAAAAAAGATAGTTGAGGATTTATGGAGTCATAAACATCTTGGCTCACTTCAACAACTTCGTTCATCCTTATTTTGATTCCAATTGCAAAATTTGAGTACTGATTTTGAAGCCGTTATTTTGCAAAATAGACTCTTCAATTTCAAAATCTACGTTGTTTCCATCCATCATCAGATTAATACAATTGCATCTTTTGGGGCTTCCTTCTTCCCTTTCCGAAACCATAATCATTTTAGGACTGATGTTTTTAAAAGAATAAGCTTCAAGTTGTTTGTTATAATTGCTAGGAACAAAAACCAATTGTGACTTTGAACCTTCTTCAATATTTGAGATATAGTTCACCTTTGTGTGTTTATTCCCGGTTTTTTTTCCGTCTAATCTCTTTTTAAGTTTTTCAAACATCATTTTATGATTCAAAACAGAAATTTGAAAATGATAATGTGACTCTGGCCATTCAATATCTTTTACAAAATTGTAAATGTAACTCGCTTTTAGATTATAAACTTCTTCCTCTGTTAAAGTGGTTGGCTTTCTGACTTTTAAAGTTTGAGATTGATTGATCGTAATTGTTTTTGATTTTTCTTGTTGAAGTGCCAGTATTTTGGATTTTTGTTCATTTATCGTAGCGTTATATTTCAAAGAATCTTCAATGATTTTGTTATTAGCTTGTTCTAATTTTGCTTGCATGAGTTTATACTTTCCTTTGCTGACACAAGAAATGAATATTGCTAATGAAATTGTTAGAAAAATGAATATTGAAAATTGCCTGTCCATAGCTGTTTAAAATCAAAGCTAAAGCTAAAATATTATTTTATTGAAAACAAATTTTGATGGATAACATCTTTAAGAAAACCTTGTCTTATAAACGAAAAAATGAGCTTGTTACCAATTTTTTAATATGACTTAATTTCGATTGGGTTTTCGAATCAAAAGCCAGATTCCTTAATGTTCTAATCAAACAAACAGAAATGCTTGATATCAAGCATTTCTGTTTATTAAGTTCATATAATAAGTTAATATCAATCGCAAAATTGACATTTTTAATCTTTTATATTCACCTTTTCGAGAAAAAGCATGTTCATGGGATTGGTTTCTAAACCAACAACATTATTTTGTGCCAATCTAACCAACTCATCATAATACAAAACAATCACCGGACATTCGTCAATGATGATTTTGTCCATTTTGAGATAAATATCTTCCCTTCTGTCAGGGTCGGATTCTGTGATTGCTTGCTCATAAAGTAAATCAAAGTTTTTATTAACAAATCTAGTTTTGTTCGGTCCGGCAGGTGATAGATTTTTACCATAAAAAACCGCTAAATAGTTTTCTTCATCCACATAATCCCCAACCCATGAACCCCTGAAAAAATTCAAGATTCCATTATTTGCCATTTCTCTGTGAGTTGCATTTTGGTTGACAATTATTTCAACCTCAACTCCGATTTTGGACCATGATTTTTGCAAATACTCTGAAATTTGTTTGTAAGGTGCTGTGGTATATAATTGAAGTTTAACTTTCTTATTGAAAAAACCTGCTTCTTTTAATAAATTCGAAGCCTTTTCAGGATTGTAAGCATAACCCCTAAGTTTATGCTTAAAAAGAATCGGATGTGGAACAAATCCTGCTTCACCAGGAATTCCCAATCCATTTCTCAAAAAAGTTACCATTTCTTGTTTGTCAATGGCATAATTGAGCGCTTGTCTTACCTTTTTATTTAGGAGTGGATGGTTTTTATCTTCATACTTTGAACTGTCCATTTGAAACCCCAGATATTCAGTGTTTAAATAAAGCAATTTTTGTACTTTAAATTGGTGAGAAAATTCAGATTTAACATTTCCGTCACTATCCAAAATCATGTCCCTTGAATTTTCGTTAATTCCTGAAAGAAAGTCTAATTTACCTTGACTAAAATTTATAAAAGCCATGTTTTCATCTGTGATGAAGGAAATTTGCACTGCATCCAGATAGGGTAAATTCACGCCATTTTCATCTTTTTTCCAATAGTTTTGATTCTTTGTAAGAATAAGACTAGAACCTTCTTCCCAAGATTTAAAAATAAAAGGTCCGGTACCAACTGGATTTGACCTGAAATCTTTTCCATATTTTTCGATAGCTTCTTTAGGCACAACATAAGCATAAGGCATGGATAGTAGTTTGATGAAAGGTGGAAAAGGCTGTTGCAGTTTGATTTTAAGAGTGTATTTATCAACAGCTACAAAGGAAGAGTCAGAGAGTTTGCCTAAAGTATTAAACAAAACCTTTCCATTAAAAATCCACTGACCGGTGCTTGCTGTTGAAGGGTCAACTATACGTTTAAAAGAATAGACAAAATCATCAGCAGTCACTTCTCGACCTTTGCCA
>JBDNDT010000192.1:0-5637 GCA_046718985.1 Cytophagales bacterium | reverse complement strand
TGGTTAGTCATGGCATTCTTTCAGCCTGTTTGTTTTTGATTGTGGGTGTGATTTATGACAGAACACATAATAGAAACATTGAAAATTATAGGGGCTTGGCCACAAAACTACCGCATTATACAACCGTTACTGCCATTTGTTTTTTTGCATCTTTGGGACTTCCGGGATTTTCAGGATTCATTGGTGAGTTCTTCACTTTAGTTGGAGGCTTTCAAGGTTCAATGGAACAAAATCTTTACTCTAAATGGTTGCTAATTCCTGCCGTTTTTGGCTTATTGGTTGGTGCAGCATACTTCTTATGGGCTTTGCAACGAATGTTCTTTGGAAAATATTGGTTAAAAGGTGGTGGAAATTGGGGTAGAGAATTATCAGACTTAAAACCAATTGAAAGTTTCACTATCTGGACACTAATTGTTTTGTCCTTGATTTTAGGGTTGATTCCATCGTTGATTTTTGATATGAGCAACTCAACCTTGAGCGACATAGTGTTTTGGTGGAACAAAATGGTGATCAGATAACCATGGAACATTCATTCTTAGGTAGATTTTTAACTGACATCAACACCTTTTCTCCGGAACTAACTTTGTTTTTCGGATTTTTTGTTCAGCTGATTACACTTGCTTTACCACAAAAATACGCCAGATTAAATATACCTTTTGGCTATATCACTTGGGCTTTCTTTGCGCTATTTTTTTTCTACAACGGATTTTTTAACACTGTCAGTTTTTCAGGAAATCTCAAATCTGACAACGAAACTTATGCTGTTATTTTACTGATATTTTTATCCACAATTCTATTGTTGTTTCACATTCAAGAGTCTGAACACCCAAAAAAGTCTTTGATTTTCACTCTTTTTAATGGATTGGCTTTGGGTTGCATTCTATTGGTAAAATCAAATAGCTATTTTGTTTTCATCATCAGTTTAGAAGTTGTTTCATTAGCGAGTTATTCTTTAGCCAATTTTAGTTTTGATAAAAGTTCTTCATCATCAAGCATCAAATATTATATTCTTGGAGCTTGTGGAACTGCAGCGACCATTTTTGGAATTTCGTGGATTTATGGCATTTCAGGAAGTTTATATTTTTTAGAACTCAAAAACAATCAAGCTTTGCTATCAATTGCTTTGATTCTATTGAGTGTTGGCTTATTATTTAAAATTGCAAGTTTTCCCATGCACTTTTGGGCATCTACTGTTTATGAAAATGCACCCAATGTTGTTTTATCCATTCTTTCGACCTTACCCAAAATCGCAGGAGCTTATGTGTTGATCAAGTTGTTTAGACTTTATCAAACAGACCTTTTATTTAGTCTTTTTTTAGCAAGCTGTTCGATAATTACCATTTTAATAGGAACAGCAGGAGCAATCATTCAAACGAATTTCAAGAAAATGATGGGCTATTCATCAATAGCAAACAGCGGATTTTTCCTTGCTACTGTTCTGCTAAACCCTGAAAACCAATTGAAAGCCTTTTGGATTTTTGCAGCTGCTCAAGTGATTTCCAATTTAGGTATTTTTTTCTCAATTGATGCCATGAAGTTTGAAACTTACGAAACAAATAAATGGCAAGGATTAGGTAAGAAAAACCTTTTGCTTTCAATCACACTTTTAGTCAGTCTTTTATCATTGGTTGGTCTTCCACCATTGGCAGGCTTCACAGGTAAGTTTTTAACGATATTGAATCTGTTTTCAAGTCAAGTCTTGCCCCAATTCATGGTTTATACATTGGTTAGTACGCTTATTCTCTCTACACTTTTTTCATTATACTTCTATATGATGCCGATTTATCGTTTGCTGGTGCAAGAAAACACCGAATATGTTTTGCCTGTAAGATATAATTGGCTTAATGTTATTTTTGCAACACTAATAATCGTATCTTTGATTATGATTTTCTTCAGAGTTGGAGAGTTGGGTAATTACATTGATTTCAAAAATGAGTGAGCCTATCAAACATGAGTGCGGCATCGCACTTATCAGATTAAAAAAACCGCTATCATATTATCAAAAAAACTACGGCACCCCATTTTATGGCTTAAACAAGCTATATGTGATGATGGAAAAGCAACACAACCGAGGTCAAGACGGGGCAGGTGTTGCTGTTATCAAAATGGATGTTGAGCCGGGTTATAGATACATCAGTCGCTATCGTTCGATTGAACCCAACGCAACCCAAAAGATATTTGAGAAAATAAACAAAAGATATAGAAAGACCATCAAAGGTCACAAAGAAAGCGCAAAAGACATCAACTGGTTAAAAACCAATGTACCTTTTATGGGTGAAGTTTTGCTTGGACATTTGAGATATGGCACTCATGGACTGAATAGTTTAGAAAACTGCCACCCTTTTCTCAGGCAAAATAATTGGAAAAGCAGAAACTTAGTATTAGCAGGAAATTTTAACATGACTAACAATGATGAATTGTTTGGCAAATTGTTAGACTTAGGTCAATCTCCGAAAGAAAAAACCGACACCGTCACAGTGATGGAAAAAATCGGGCATTTCTTAGATGAAGAAAACCAACTCCTTTTCAACCGTTTTAAAGAAAAATACTCGAACAGAGAAATTTCAGGATTAATTGAAGACACACTGGATCTTCAAAGAGTGTTGAGAAGGTCTTGCAAAGATTTTGATGGTGGATATGCCATGGCCGGAATAACAGGTTACGGAGCAGCTTTTGTAGCAAGAGACCCCAATGGAATTAGACCTGCATATTATTATGAAGACAATGAAATTGTTGCAGTAGCCTCTGAAAGACCTGCAATTAGAATTGCACTAGGAATTGAATATGAAAGTATCAAGGAAGTCACTCCCGGTCATGCCTTAATAATCAACAAAGACGGGGAAACTGAAGAACTGCCATTCATTGACCAAGAAGAGAAAAAATCATGCAGCTTTGAAAGGATTTATTTTTCAAGAGGTTCAGACCCGGCCATTTATCAAGAAAGAAAAGAACTCGGCTCATCTTTAACAGCTAAAGTGCTGGAAAGTGTTGATTTTGACATCAAAAACACCGTTTTTTCTTACATACCCAACACTGCTGAGACAGCCTTTTTAGGGCTAATTGAAGGAATAGACAGACATCTGTTGAATTACAGACTCAAAAGAATTACAGAAAACAACCTCGACAAAGATGAGTTGACCAAACTATTCTCTTTTTCACCTAGAATTGAAAAATTGGTCATCAAGGACGCAAAACTCAGAACTTTCATCACCGATGACAATCACAGAGATGACATGGTTTCTATGGTATACGACACCACCTTCGGGGTTGTGAATGAAGGAACAGATAATCTGGTGGTGATGGACGATTCCATTGTGAGAGGAACAACTTTGGAAAAGTCTATTCTAAGAATTTTAGACAGACTTTCCCCCAAAAAAATAGTCATTGTTTCTTCAGCTCCACAAATTCGATATCCTGACTGCTATGGGATTGACATGTCAAAAATGAAAGAGTTCGTGGCTTTCAGAGCCATGTTGGCATTGCTAAAGGAAACAGGGAAAGAAAATTTGCTCGACGAGGTATATGACATGTGCAAAACAGCAATAGAAAGTGACCGAGCAGACGAACGCAATTATGTGCAGATTTTGTATAACCAATTCACCGCTCAAGAAATTTCAGACAAAGTTGCTCAAATCATCACCCCTCCTGACTTAAAAGCAGAAGTTAAAGTGATTTTTCAATCCATTGAAGGCTTGCATGCTGCATGCCCCAAGCATTTGGGTGATTGGTATTTCACAGGAAATTACCCTACCCCCGGTGGAAACAAAGTGGTGAACAAATCTTTTATTTTCTTCATGGAAGGAAAAGGTGTGAGGGCATATTAACAAAGAAAATTAAAATAGTTTTTAGTTGATTAAGATTTTTTGTCTAACTTTGCAGACTCAAAATAAAAAAGAAATGAAAGACGGAATCCATCCAAAATATAATGAAGTGGTTTTTTGGGACCAATCATCTGATTTTAAGTTTCTTACGAGGTCAACAATGTCTTCTAAAGAAACCATCAAATGGACAGATGGCAAGGACTACCCAGTGATTAAAATAGAAGTTAGTTCTGCTTCACATCCATTCTTCACCGGAAAGAAAATGTTCTTGGACACTGCTGGACGTGTTGAGAAATTCATGAAGAAATATAACAAGAAATAATTTTCTTGAAATTTCTGACAGCCGATTCGAAAGTCTCGGCTTTTTTTGTTTTATCTGAATTGCAATCCATAGTAAAAATCCTTTTTCTTTTTCCCTTTTTTGGTACTGCATTCGTGTCTTGCAGAACAAGAAGAGATTAAAACTATAATCGTAAAGAATAAAGCGAATAATGTTTTGATATTTTTCATGGTTGAAAAGATTTATAATGTTCTTTATACGATAGTTAAAATTTTTGGTTTATACACAGCTTGTTTGCTAAATATTGAAAAACTGAACACAATCCATGAAAAGAACTGAAATCAATGAATTAGGTGAATTTGGGCTAATAGATTTAATCAACTCCAAAAACAAAACCACCCAAAAATCAACGGTAAAATCTATCGGCGATGATGCAGCAGTGATTGACAACGGTGGAAATGATTTAATTCTTATATCTACTGATTCTTTAATCGAAGGAATTCATTTTGATTTAAGTTTCAGTCCTTTGGCTCATTTGGGTTATAAATCCGTGTCAGTTAACGTTTCTGACATTGCAGCTATGAATGGCACTCCAAGTCAAATTGTCGTTAGTCTTTCTATGAGTAACAGGTTTTCGGTTGAAGCTGTTGAAGAGTTATACAAAGGTATTTTTGCTGCATGTGAAGATTATAATATTGACCTTGTAGGTGGCGACACCACTGCTTCTCTTTCAGGGCTTTTTATCAATGTTTCGGTTATAGGATTTGTGGATAGAAACAAAGTCAGTTATCGTTGCAATGCTAAACCCAATGACATTATTTGCGTAACCGGTGATTTAGGAGCCGCATTTTTAGGACTTAAAGTGTTGCAAAGAGAAAAAGAAGTGTTTTTAAGCACCCAAAACCAACAACCTGAACTAGAAGGCTTTGAATATTGCATTAGAAGGCAATTGAAACCTTCGGCAAGAGTGGATATTATTCACGATTTGGCAGAACAACAAATTATTCCCAGCTCAATGATTGATGTTTCTGATGGTTTAGCGTCAGAATTGTTTCATATCTGCAAGCAATCAGGTGTTGGAGCGGTGATTTTGGAAGAGAATGTACCACTGGATCAATCTGTTTATGAAAACTTGGTAGCTTTCAATATTCAGCCAATGTCAGCCGCTTTCAATGGTGGTGAAGATTATGAACTGTTATTCACTATCTCCCAAGAAGAATATCAAAAAATTGAAAAACATCCTGATATTCACGCAATTGGACTTATAAAAAATAAAGAAGATGGTATTTTTTTACTTTCAAAACAAGGGAATAAATACCCTTTGGAAGCTCAAGGTTGGAAACATTTTTAAAATTTTTGATTTAAAACTCTTGCAAATAAATTAAATTGACTCACAAAATCATTCACATGAAAATTTACATCAAAACGATAACTTGCTTAGTTCTTTTCTTTTCTTTCAACGCTTGCAAAGAAGAAAAAAAAACACAAAAAATGGATAACAAAACCTTAGACAGTATTTATCAAAAATCAATCAGC
>JBDNDT010000191.1:0-5656 GCA_046718985.1 Cytophagales bacterium | reverse complement strand
AACGGCGACGCTGCACCACGCCGCCGCTTACTTTAACGCGACGCTGCTGGGCGGTGGCTTTAGCTTGTTTTTAGTAGCATTTAATCCAACGCAATTACAATTTGATTCTATGTTTTTGATATCTAGATCTGATTTACCCTCATTTTTAGCGGTGAATTTAGCAATCAATCTTTGACCTCTTTCTACTTTTCCATAATTGTGAGCATACTTGTTGAGTACTAATTTTGGAGAAGACTCCAGTTCCTTTGCAGTAAATTCAGGTTTTTCAACTTTCGGAATCACATTGCCTTTGATAAACAATGTTTTAGATGTTTCATCTGCATTTGATGAAATAGTTATTGATTTAGTGAATTGACCCAAACGACCTGAAGTGCTGTAAGTAGCCTTGATAAAACCTTTCTGATTAGGCAAAACAGGTTCTTTTGACCAATCAGGCGTGGTGCAACCACAAGATGCTTGAACATTTGTGATAATAACAGGTTGGTTACCCGTGTTGGTGAATTCAAAAGTATAAGACGCATTTGGTCCTTCTTCGAGATTACCAAAGTCGTAAGTTTCTTTGACAAATTTCATTGTCCCCTGTGCAATAGAAGCAATTGCAAAAAGGGTAGGAATAAATATCAATGTTCTCATTTATTTCACTGTGTTTTGGGTTTTAGGAATCACATTTCCCTTAATGAAGATCACTTTTGTGGTTTCAATTCCATTTGAAGTGATGGTAATGCTTTTGTTGAAGTTTCCGGGTCTTCCTTCAGTGTTGTAAGTTGCTTTGATAAACCCTTTGCCTTTTGGAGGAATAGGTGTTTTTGTCCAATCCGGTGTGGTGCAACCACAAGATGGAGCCGCATTTGAAACAATCAAAGGCTGGTCACCCGTGTTCACAAATTCAAAGGTATGTGTCACCTGAGGTCCTTCCGGAATATCCCCAAAATCATGTACTTCAGTAGTGAATTTCATGTTTCCCTGTGCCTTGGCACTCATTCCTACTAACAACAAACCTGATAAGACAAACAAAGTCAGTAAATTTTTCATCGCTTGATTTTTTTTTTACAATAATACGAAATCCTCTCAAAGAAATTGCACCAAAATTGTGCCAATTTTTCTTTGTTAAGTCAAAATGACAGCCAATTGTTTTTTGGGGTGTTTTTTTTCTAATTTTGTTTTTGATTAAAAAGATTCGAAGCATGGAGATAGCGACGCAGAATGGGATGATTCAACTGACTAAAGAAGATATTCTGAACGATTATTTCATAGCAAGGGTGAGCCGAGAGGCATCTGTGATGGGCAGAAAAGAAGTGTTTATGGGCAAAGCCAAATTCGGAATTTTTGGCGATGGCAAAGAAGTTCCTCAGTTGGCAATGGCAAGAGCTTTTAGAAAAGGGGATTACAGATCAGGATATTACAGAGACCAAACATTTATGTTCGCCATCGGGGAACTGACTGTTGAGCGGTTTTTTGCACAATTATATGCTCATGCTGATTTAGAACACGAACCTTTCACCGGTGGAAGATTGATGAATGTTCACTTCGCAACAAGAAATTTGAACGATGACGGGTCATGGAAAAAACTGACCGATTTATATAATTCAACCGCTGACGTTTCTTGCACGGCTGCACAAATGCCAAGATTGGTTGGGCTTGCTTATGCTTCAAAATTATTTAGACAAAATCCTGACCTCTGGAACATGGACAATTTTTCCTATAATGGAAATGAAGTTGCTTTTGGAACAATCGGAGATGCTTCAACGTCTGAAGGAATCTTTTTTGAGTCCATCAATGCCGCAGGTGTGTTGCAAATCCCCATGATTGTTTCCATTTGGGATGACGCTTATGGAATTTCAGTTCCTAAAAAATACCAAACCACTAAAGAAGACATCTCTGTTGTTCTTGAAGGATTCAGAAGAACAGAAACTGAAGACGGATTTGATATATACAGAATAAAAGGATGGGATTATCTTTCTTGTTGTGAGACCTATCTAAGAGCGGCTGACATTTCAAGACAATATCACATTCCTTCCATCATTCATGTGCTAGAAATCACCCAACCGCAAGGTCATTCAACATCAGGTTCTCATGAGCGTTACAAATCAAAAGAAAGGCTCGAATGGGAAAAAGAATTTGACTGTAACAAAAAAATGAGAGAATGGATTCTTTCAGAAGGTTTGGCGGATGAAGAACAGTTAAAGGAAATTGAAGAAAGTGCCAAAAAAAGAGTACTTGAAGGGCGTAACAAGGCTTGGGATGAATATCAAAATTGGCTCAAACAAGACAGAGATTCTGCATTGTTCTTTATGGATGTGGCATTGAGTTTCACTCAAGAAAAAGACAAATTGCAAGCAGTGAAAAACGAATTGGTTAATTCAGTTTTCCCCACACGCAAGCATGATGTCAAAATGGTGAGAAAAGCCTTGAGGGTCTTGGCAAATGAACAACATGAAGGAAAAGAAGGTCTTGAAAAATGGTTGGAAAGAATTGAAACTGAATGTTATGACAGATATAGCTCGCACTTGTATAGCGAATCAGATGAATCAGCACTAAAAGTCAATGAAATCAAAGCGATTTATTCTGAACATTCTCCATTAGTTGATGGAAGAGAAGTCTTAGGGGCTTGTTTTGATGCAGCTTTGATGAATGACAAAAGGGTGATTGCTTTTGGCGAAGATGTGGGAAATATTGGCGATGTTAACCAAGCATTTGCAGGTTTGCAACAAAAACATGGTGTTTTGAGGGTCACAGACACAGGAATTAGAGAAACCACTATCATTGGTCAAGGGATCGGAGCCGCATTGAGGGGTCTTAGACCAATCGCTGAAATACAATACTTAGATTATATTTATTACACCATCCAAACCCTTGCTGATGATGTTTCATGTTTGCATTACAGAACAAAAGGTGGTCAAAAATGCCCAATAATCGTCAGGACTAGAGGGCATCGTTTAGAAGGTGTTTGGCATTCGGGTTCACCGATTGCTATGATAATCAATGCAGTTAGGGGAATGTATGTCTTAGTGCCAAGAAATATGACCCAAGCAGCTGGCATGTATAACACAATGCTGAAATCAGACGATGCAGCCATTATTATAGAGTGTTTGAATGGTTATCGTTTAAAAGAAAAACTTCCTGATAACATCGGAGAATTCACCGTTCCTTTAGGAAAACCTGAAGTTTTGAAAGAAGGAAACGACATCACAATTGTCACTTATGGAAGCATGTGTAGAATTGTGATGGAAGCAGTTCTAGAACTCGAACAATTTGGAATAGACTGTGAAGTGATTGATGTTCAAACAATTTTACCTTTTGACTTAAATCACTCAATTGTGAATTCATTGAAAAAAACCGGAAGAATAATTTTTGCTGATGAAGATGTTCCCGGTGGAGCGTCGGCATTCATGATGCAACAAGTGATTGAAGTTCAGAACGGATATCAATATCTTGATTTTAAACCAATCACAATCAGTGCAAAACCTCACAGACCTGCTTATGCTGATGACGGGGACTATTTTTCAAAACCAAGTGTTGAAGATGTTTTTGATGAAGTGTATCGAGTGATGCATGAAGTGAATCCCCAAAAATGGCCTACCTTCAAAATGCTGAAACCTTACAAAGGGTATTGATTTTAAAAAATTGGCAGATCTAAGCTTCGATAGTTTCAAAAATATTGCTTTGAAACATGAGTATGTGGTTTTGACCAACCACTCTAATGAAATGGCATCATTCGGTGCTTTTGAAAACTATTTTGCTTTTTCTAATGAGTATTCTACAGCTCATCATCTCCCAATAGGTGATGAACTAAAATTCGGTTTCTTCACCTTTGAGTCTTTTCACAAAAACTTTAGAATCGCCTCACAAGATATGCCAAAAGTAAAATTTCCCGGCACTTTCTTTATAAATACAAAATACTTTTTGAGTTATAATCAATTTTTGAATAAGAAACTTGAGGATTTTCAATCTCAAAAAATTGAAATGAAACCGGAAATTTCAAAAGAAGAATACGTGGCTATAATTGAAAAAATTAAAAGTCACATTCAACAAGGTGATATTTATGAGACCAACTTTTGTTTTCAGTTTCAAGGAGTCTGCGATATTGATCCCTATGAGCTTTACAATCAGTTGAATCTGAGTTCCCCCTCCCCTTTTTCATGCTTTGTGAAACACAAGAATTGTTATTTGATTTGTGCTTCACCTGAAAGATTTTTAAAAAATCAATCAGGAATGTTGATTTCTCAACCCATAAAAGGAACTAGCAAAAGGGGATTAAATCCTACAGATGACAAAAATTTAGCTGAAATATTATTTAAAAGCGAAAAAGAAAGATCAGAAAACATCATGATTGTGGATCTAGTGAGAAACGATCTTTCAAGAGTTTGCATTCCCGGAACTGTGAAAGTGGCCGAACTTTGTGGAATATATTCTTATCGCCATGTTCACCAAATGATTTCTACTGTTACAGGACAAAAAGATGAAAACTACTCTTGGATTGATGTTATTGAAGCCCTCTACCCTATGGGTAGTATGACAGGTGCACCAAAACACAAAGCAATTGAACTGATTTCAAGATATGAAAAAACACAGAGAGGCATGTTTTCAGGTGCAGTAGGTTATGTGAAGCCCAATGGTGATTTTGATTTCAATGTTGTGATTCGTTCTATACTTTACGATGACGAAAGCAAAAAAATCTCAGTGAATGTAGGAAGTGCCATCACCATCAACTCTGACCCTGAATTGGAATATGACGAATGCTTTTTAAAGGCAAAAGCTATGTTAAATGTGTTAGGTGCTTAATTCTAGTATTTCGAAAAATTATTTGCTTAATAAGTTCAGCATTTAGCCCAAAAAAATTAATTCAAAACAAACCTCACTTGAACCCCAAATTGTGTATTGATTCTTCTAAATGAGTTTGAGATGTAAGGTCTGCTGTCCACTCTTTCATAATATAATTGAACATTCAATCTTTGACTAACTACATAAGTAACGTTAGGTCTTATTTGCAACACCAATTGACCGTTGGTGAAAGTTGAACCGCTTTCCAAAGATCTTTGAATTGTGTTTTGATCTCGAATGGTGAAATCCAATCTAAAGTTGGTTTCGTTTTTCAAGACAATGGTTCTCCCTTTGTTTTTGATGGGCAATTTCATTCCTGATTTCACATAACCTACATTGAAAGCATAATCAACACCTTTGGTTTCTGTGATTTGAGCATTCAGGGTGTTGAGTGCCAAGGTTCTGTCTCGTTTATATTGAAAACCGAGGGTGATATTCTTTTTATGTCTTGCATTGATGCCTATCAATGGCCCAAAGGATTCTCTGATGGACACATCACTCAAAATATAAGCCGGAATAAAGCTTCTTGAGTTTGAATCTGTGATGCTTGTTTGAAATAAATTATAAGCAGCAAAGTTGATGTTTTCTTCTCGCAATCTCAAATCCACCAAAGCAGGATCTGTGTATGCAGTGTTGGATTGATAATTATTCACATTGAAGGTTGATGAATAAGCATGGGTTAAATTCAAGCTTGGGAATTTCTTTTTGATGGATGGAATTTGAGCCAAGCCACCATAATCTACTCTCCAATTTGGCATTGGCAATCTTGGAAAAGCATTAAGTTTGACATCATTAGGGTCTTTCCCTGAATAAGCTGCAATGAAAGCCGGAATCA
>JBDNDT010000190.1:0-5675 GCA_046718985.1 Cytophagales bacterium | reverse complement strand
TTGAGGAGGCAGGATGCGGTGTTTTTGTTGAACCGGAAAATCCTATTGATTTTGCTCAAAAAATTCAGTTTTATATTGCCAATCCTGATATGATTCAGATTCATGGACATAATGGATATTCTTTTGCAAAAACACATTTTGACAGGGCTGTTCTGGCTGATAAGTACTTGGAGATTTTAAGCAGGGTGAATTCATAAAGAAGCTAATGAAGGTTTTGAAATCCTTAAAAGTCTTTCTCTATCATATTTCATCTGTTGTTCATTCTCACTGCTTGGCCTGTGCTCACTTGGGTATAACCTATTGCGCGATCTGATCTTGAGCCAAAGCCTCTGTAATAAACTATACCTTCATAAACATTTTCTGCGGCACTGTGACTTCCTTCCCAATCTGTTTCATCTATAATTATGCTTTTCTTGTCTCCTCTAGCAGAAACATAAGAATAATTGTAAAAACCTTGTTTCAAGAGTGCTGTCAATTGATATGCCCCACGTTCTTTAACATATTTCATTTGAAATTCATCAGAAATCTGCCAATCATTGAAAGCACCCAAAACATGTACTTTCACATCTGTTCTTTCTTCTGTCTGCAAGGTGAACAATACTTTCACATAATCACCATCCGTCATACCGTCTCCTGACTCATATTTTAAAATAAAAAACTTTCCATTTATGTCAGGAACCAATTCATAACCTAAGTCTCTTCTTGATTTGTCATTTTGCAAAACTACTTCAGGACCCTTGTTACTCGTTTTTCGTTCTTCTACTCCTGATCTTGAAAACATTACACTTCTGGTATCGAATGAACGATATTCATTTAATCCCGGATAAGTGTTCTCGCCGTTGAAATATCTGTAATCCAGCATTCTTTGATTTAATTGCATGAACAAGGGTTTCAAATATTTCATGTTATCCCAACGATGATTTTGTCTCACATAAAAATGAAGATCGGTGGGGTTGGGAAGGTTAAAATTTGGATAGGTCACCACAGCATCTAATTGTTGATGACTAAATCTTTGGCTCAACACGTTTGAAAACAACATGTTGATTCCAACATTAACCAAGTTTTCATAAACCACGAATCTCTTAGTTAATATAGGTTGATCTCTGTTTGAATCTTTATAGACCACTAAAAGATAATTTCCGCTTAGCCTCACTTTTGGCACCTGAAAAGTAAAATGAATATATTTTGAATATGTGTTTGAGGAATAAACATATTGATTAACAGGATACTCATTAAACTCTCTTAAAAAATCCATATCAGGAAGCCCTGAAGATGTCCAGTCATGGTTGCAATTGATGATTCTTGCATAATAATCCTCCACAAATTCAGAAAAATCATCAAAATGCAACACCAAAGGATTGCTTTGATTGATGGGTATTATGGGAGGGTGGAGTTGACTTTGGATGTTTCCAAAATTGGGAAAAAGCATAACTGTCTTGATGTTATCTGAATATACTTTGTCTTCAAAAGAAAAAGCAAACAATCCACAAGATGACAATATCAAAAAAAACAAGATATTATTTCTCATTCCAACTCCAATCTTCTCCATTCCTCTAAACTTAACAACCGATCTTCACCGGGGTCGTAAATCATGATAGAATCTGTTTTTGAGTTTAAGAAAACCTGAATTTTCACAAATGTGCCATTGCTGGTTTTTTCATTCACCTTAACATAAAAATTCGGGTCTTTTTCAGTAGGTCTAGAAACTAATTGATAATCTAGTTTATTGGCGTTATTTTGAGGTCTTGCATTCACAATTCTCTCAAGCCTTTGACATTCAGGCAACTCTTTTACCTTTTTAATTACTCTATTCTCTTCTTCTTGCCTTTTGATTGCAGATGAATCAACGATGATGACTTTTTCAACAGTGTCTATCTTGACATCACTGCTGTCAATTTTTTCAATTTTTGTATTTGGAGTTTCTTTTTCATTCTTGTCCCAAGAATCACAAGCCACTCCTAAAACAATCAATAAGAAGAACGTCAATAATTTAGCGTATTCTTTCAAAAGCATCTTTTACAATTTTTTCGTCGTTTCTGATAGCTCGATTGGCTAACCAATTCATAATCATTGCCAAACCCGGTGCATAAAATCCAATCAAAAAATCACCATTATCATCATTGGGCAACAATTCATTTCCCTTCACAGTTGAAAAGACCACCACAACTAATGTCAAGGTGAGCAAAAAAGAATTTAATAGTCCTAATTTTAATTGAAGTGGTCGGTCATTAAATTTCAACATCCCAAACAGTGCAATCACTGAAGTTGCCAAAGCAAGCAAACCCAAATAAATGATATTCTGCTTTTCAACTACACTTGAATTCTGAATTTTTGCAATCAGAAAATAAGTTGATTTCACAGTTATCTCTCCTTTTGATTTGCTCCAAACAGGCAAAAACAAGCCTATAATCATCAACAGACTAACCAATAGTAAAAATAAAGTTTGTTTTCTTTGCCACATATCTCAATATTTGTCTATTCTATGCAAATAACCAAAAAATGAAGCTAAAATCCTATAACATGAAAAGATTAGCCTTTGCTCTCTTCTTTTCTTTGTGTTCAACAACAAGTTTCACTCAAAATATTTTCACCAAAAATGCCATTAAACACATATTTGAGGGTGAAGTTAAAACCAACTCACAAGGATTTAAAAATGCTTCCGGCTGCCACCACCATTTAGCAATAGAATCCGGAAAGGTTAGATATATTAAAAACAGCTTAGTTCAAGGCCCCAATAAAATTTATAAAGCCAAAATTGAAATCCTTGACAATCAAAGTGGTCAATGGATAGCCAAAAAAGCTAACAGAGGTTTTTCAACATTTTTCCCAAAAGAATGGACTAAAGAAACCTGTATCAAAGAAATCAGTTTGGCTTATGAAAAGAGAAAAAAAGTAGAAGGAACGCAAAATGAATTCAGGGCTTTTTCACAAAAAGGAAACTTCGAAATCGTTATGTATTTGACTGATAAACTTCAAATCATTTCAGCTTTTCCGAAAGATTGGCAACGATAAACATCAAATGCATTGGTTTAAACCCGAAAGCAAGCTGGTTGTTGATTCAATGTAACACTTTCAAGGTGCTTAAAGTCTTCAGAACTTAATTGGGGATTTACTATTCTCAACTCATTCATTTCCTGACATCAACCTCTTCAGTTCTTCAACATCATTTGCTTCATGAATGGTTTTATCTTTTCGCCAACGCAATATTCTAGGAAATCGAACTGCATAACCTGATTTATGCCTTTTTGATTCATTCACACCTTCAAAAGCAATTTCAAACACTTTTTCGGCTTTCACCGTTCTCACAGGGCCGAATTTTTCAATTGTATTTTGACTAATCCACTGATTGAGTGCTCCAATTTCTTGCTTGTCTAAACCAGAATACGCTTTTGCAAAAGGAACTAATTCACCGTTTTTCCATAAGCCAAATGTGAAGTCAGTGTACAAACCCGATCTTACTCCATGGCCTTTTTGTGCATAAAGCAAAACTGCATCAATGGTGAGGGGTGAAGATTTCCATTTGAGCCAAACGTTGGTTTTCCTGCCTGATACATAAAGTGAATTTAAGTTTTTAAGCATCAGTCCTTCACTGTTTACATCACTTGAATTAGTTCTCAAAGCTTCCACATTTTTCCAATCATCAAAAATATATCCATCAGAAAGTCTTATTCTCTCAATATCAAATGATTGGATTGCTGATTCAAGTGTTTTTCTTCTTTCAACCAATGGATAATTGGTCAAACTTACACCTTCCCACTCCAACAAATCATAAGCCATCACAAAGCAAGGAATTTCAGAAATCAACTTCTTAGAAGGTTGTTTTCGATTAAGTCTTTTTTGAAGTTGATTAAATGATTCTATTTTAAAATCCTCAGAAAAAGCTAAAATTTCACCGTCTAACACTGTTCCGTTTGGCAACAAAGAAAATTGAGAGACCAAATCAGGAAACTGATTATTTACCAACTCTTCACCTCTTGACCAAATGAAAATTTCATCTGACCTTTTGATAATCTGACACCTAATGCCATCCCATTTCATTTCCACCAGCCAATTCGAAATTTGCTCATTTGAAATGGGCATTTCAAGCGAGTGAGCCAGACAAAATGGATAAGGTGCTGAAATATCTTCTGCATCAAGACCTTCACCATTGATCAGACCTAAAAAATCAGTTTCTAAAAAATCCCAATTCCCCATCAAAGATTTCGTGACATGGTGAACAGATAAGTTGAAACTTTCAGACAGTGCTTTCAGCACCAAGCCATCTGAAACACCAACTCTAAGCGAGCCTGATATTATTTTATTAAACAGAAACCGATTTGTTGAATCATATTTTTCCCAACAATCAAGTATAAAAATTTTCTTATCTGATTCATTATCAAAGCTTTTAAGCTTTTTGAAATCTTCAACCAAATTGGGCACAATCTTTTTACTCACGCTTGGCAAAAGCAGATGAATGGTTTCTGCAAGGTCGCCAACCTCGTCATAACATTCTTGAAATATCCAAAAGTCATAACCTGTTTTTTGAAGCAACCATTCTTTCAGTGATTTTGACGAAACAAGTTGAGACCTTTTTTTTCCCATCAACAAATGGACAGCAAAAGCTAAGTTTTTAGGATTTTCACTGATAAAATATTGCTTCAACAACTCAAGTTTCTTGTTGGTTGATTGAGTTTGGTCAAGTTGTTCAAAAAGTTCAATGAATTGTTTCAAAAAGATGGATTTTTTACAAACTACTAGTATCAAAACGATTATTTTGATTTGAATGTTTTTAGTTGTTATTCAACGAGGAAAAAATGAAACTTTAATGCACAATCTTTTGATTAATAAGCTATTCAGTATCGAAATAAACAAACTATTCGAAAGTGTATTTATTTTTGTTTTTTGGGCAAACCGCCTAAGGGCGGCCGGGCTGTCGAGGCTCGCTCTTTTTTGTTCCGTTACACTACACAAAAAAGGAGCTCAAACAAACCTCTTCATCCCTTTTGCTTTGGATGTAAACATCTTGAACTATGTGTTAGCCCAGTATTAAAATTTTTTTATTCAAATAAATTTGAATTACACCTCTCAATGACTTCTTAAAATCATCCACAAAATAAAATCTTAAAATTCGGGGAACTAACTCCCCGAATTTCATTAAATACTAAACCAAAACCGTTGCTAATGCCTGATCTGTTTGGACAAATTCCAATAACCCATTCTTTAGCTCAATCGAAATCGGAATGTCTTTCTTAACCTTACCCGCCAAAATAGCCTTTGAAATCTCATTCAACACTAATTTTTGAATCACCCTTTTCAAAGGTCTTGCCCCATATTGAGGATCGAATCCCTTTTCACCAAGGTAATTTAAGGCTTCTTCTGATGCTTCCAGCACAAAACCGTTTTCCTTCATTCTCTGCTGAACCTGAGCAAACTGTAATCTAACAATTTCTAAAATATTGTCTTGAGTTAATGGCCTAAACATCACAATTTCATCAATTCTGTTCACAAACTCAGGTCGAACAGTTTTCTTCAATTCCGAAACCACCAAATCTCTGGTTTCATCCACAAGATCTAATTGTTTGAAAACATCGAGTTTATCAAAGTTTTCAAATTTTTCCTGTATCAAATGAGCCCCAATGTTTGAAGTCATGATGATGATGGTGTTCTTGAAGTTTGCTACCCTACCCTTGTTGTCA
>JBDNDT010000019.1:0-13196 GCA_046718985.1 Cytophagales bacterium | reverse complement strand
GAAGCCACTGGTCGTACCACCTGTCCAAGTACCTGAACCTGTGCTGCTAGATCCATTTAAAGATACTGCCACAGGGTTATTTTTACAAATGCTTACGCTTGTTGGACCCACTGTGAGCAATGGGGCGTCAATAAATGAAATTATCATTGAATCTCTAGCTGAGGGGCAAGTACCTTGTGCTGTTGACTTCAAAAAAAGTTTGATGGGGCTTCCACTGTTAATCTCTTCTTCGCTTGGGGTGTAAGTTGGATTCAAGACCAAGCGGTTCGGCACAAAAGTACCTGTACCTCCTTCCCATAATGTGTTGGTAGCAATGGCATTTCTAGTTCCACTTAATTGAACGACCGGATTATTTTTACATACCGTTATATTGTTTCCTGCATCAACTTCAGGACCTTGAATGAAATAAATCCGCATAGTGTCGCTAATCGGTCCGCAAGCACCATTATTAGTTGATGTTAATTTCAAGGTAACGAAATTTCCTGCCACTCTTTCTGAAGCACTCGGAACGTAACTGGCATTCAAGTTGGTCACACCGCCTTGAAATGAACCTTGACCTACACCTGTAACTTTTGACCAAATACCTGTGTTTGTAAATCCGGAGACCAATCCTCTTAATGGGATATTGGTCACGTTCGTGCAAACTGTAGTGTCATTGGCTGGGCTACCCAGTCCCAGTGTGTTTCGGTTGGCATCAACGGCGATTGATGTGTCAGTATATTGAACTGTAGTTTTAATGACATTTCCATACCACCATGTGTTAATGGTTTCAGGGCAAGTGTTTGGACCGCCAGGACAATTGTTAGCACCTCTTCCTGTGAAACGATGTCCGGTTATGACCCCAATTGTTTGAACTTTTCCATCCAAAGCTGTACCTGAAACTATATCCGAATCATCCCAAAACAATCTGGGTGATGAACCCGCAGGTCTAACGGGCAAAACTGTATATCCGTTTCGGTGATCTTCAATATCATAAATCGGCAAGTGAGTTAATCCGTTGAAATAATTCACTTCTATGTCAAATGTTGAACCACTGGGGACCAAATTCCCTTTTCCATCTTTGGAATTCCAAATAATGCAGTTATTTCCTACATTTACTTTTGACTTTAAAAGCAAATCCCTAGAGTTTGGACCGTTGTAACCAACTGGAGCTTCAAAATCAAATAAAATTTCTACATCACCAGCTTTATCAACCGGAATGTTAACACATCTATTATTTAAGTCACATCCAGTGATTCTTACAGGACCTGTTAGCTGACCAAAGGTCTTTTTGGTGGGGTAACACAAACTGTCTGGGTCATTCAAAAAAATTCTATACTCGGGATAAGTCACATTGCCGACTCTTGATTTTCTATCTTGTCCTGAATTTCCCGTTTTAGTGCATCCGGTTGAGTTACAAGAAATTACAAAACCAAAGGGTTGCATACCATTAAAGTCTATGGCTGTAACCACTGAATCTCGAGAATATACAAACATTCTTGTGTCAAAAGTGTTTGAAGATGAGTTGCAATTGATATCCCAAGCACGACTCCACAATCTACCCTTTTTCACTTGGTTGGTAACAGTATCAACAACTGTCATATCAAAAAAAGTAATCATTCTTTTTGACCTTGTGAGCGTTGTTGCACTGCCGGGATTGAACTGAATATAATAGTCACCTGTCATTTGAGGAACGAAACTCAGTGCATTGTAACCTGATGCAGAAAGTGGTGCGGCTCCTTTTGGTCCAGCTACTGCTTCATCCCAAGTGTTGATAAATCCATTTCCGGAGGTAGGAATTCTGTAAGTAAAATTGGGAGCTGTTAACTGATTAGTTAAACCATTGATTCTAACTTGATTTCCATTTGGGTCAATAATTCTAAAAAAAACATTATTATCATTTTGTCTTAATCCGAAAAAAACTTTCTCACCCATGTTACATACTCGTATGTTTAACCTAAACAATGAATCTGGGTCGAAAGTGGCGAATTTTCTGGTTGGCTGATCAGGAGTATCCCATATCTGCAAATAAGGTCCATTTTGACTTTTCTTAGGATGCAATTCTTTTGTCCCTTCTGCTAACACACTAATAGTCAACAAACTCATTGATATGAGCAATACCTTACATAGGTAAGAAAGGTTAGTAAATGCTGGTTTAGTCATAAACATCTATTTAATTTTAAAACTCCATTCCATGTGAAATTCGTTTCAATTTACAAAATTGACAATATTTTTCAGACTTGCAAAGGTTTTTAAGTAATTAATAAGCTGCTATCAGTAAATACGAATTTAGTTTAAAAAGTAAATCTATGATTGTAAAAAATTCAAAATTCATACATTTGTCACATGATTAAACATGAAAGTTTCAAACTTGAAAACGGACTTAGGGTTGTGGTGCATGAGGATTTACAAAATCCTATGGTCTTTTTTAACTTATTATACGATGTTGGCTCAAAGCATGAAGAAGAAACAAAAACCGGCTTTGCACATCTTTTTGAGCATTTGATGTTTGGAGGCTCTGTGAATGTTAAGAATTATGACGAGCCATTGCAGAAGGCAGGAGCAGAAAACAATGCATTCACCTCGCCGGATGTCACTAATTATTATATTAACATTCCTAAAGAAAACCTTGAAACTGCTTTTTGGCTTGAATCAGACAGGATGCTATCCTTGTCATTTGACCCAAAAGTGCTTGATGTTCAAAAAAGTGTTGTTGTTGAAGAATTCAAACAAAGATACCTAAACCAACCTTATGGCGATGTTTGGCATCATCTTAGAGAATTGTGTTATGAAAAACATAATTATCGTTGGCCTACAATTGGAAAGGAAATTTCGCACATTGAAAATGCGACTATGGAAGATGTGAAGGATTTCTTTTTTTCACATTATGCACCCAACAATGCTGTGCTGGTTTTGGCCGGCAATATCAATTTAAATGAAGCCGAAAACTTATGTTTAAAATGGTTCGGCAACATTCCTAAAAGAGAACTCAAAAAAATAAACCCCAAAAAAGAACCTCAAATTAAGCATTGTAAAGAAAAAAAAGTGGTTAGTGAAGTTCCTTTCGATGCTTTATACATTGCTTTTCATTGCTCGGGAAGATTTGAAAAAAATTACCATACCGCAGATTTGATATCAGACATGTTGGGAAGAGGAAAATCTTCTATATTGCATCAAAAGTTGGTAAAAGAAAATAACATTTTCAATTCTGTAAATTGTTATTGCACCGGTTCTATTGATACCGGATTGATGGTGATTGAAGGAAAAGTATCAAATGGATACAATATTGATTTAGCCGAACAAAAAGTCTGGGAGGTTCTAGAGGAAATAATCTACGTTGGAGTTGAAGAAACAATATTGCAAAAGGTCAAGAACCAAAGTATTTCCTCACAAATGTTTGGGGAAATCGAAATGATGAACAGGGCATTGAACTTGGCTTATTACACCATGTTTGATAAGACTGAAAACATCAACCAAGAAATAGAAAAAATATCATCTGTTTCAAAAAAAGAAGTTGATGAATTGGCAACTGAATTATTGAACAGGAATCAATCAGTATGTTTGAAATATTGCGCAAAAAATGAAAATTAAAGTAGGTTTTGGATTTGACGTTCACCAATTAGTGGAAGGTCGAGAATTATGGCTTGGAGGCATAAAGATTGAACATCACAAAGGAGCGTTAGGTCATTCAGATGCTGATGTATTGATACATGCAATATGTGATGCTTTGTTGGGAGCAGCTTCAATGAGAGACATAGGATTTCACTTTTCAAACAAAGATCCAAAATGGGCAGGAATAGATTCTAAAATTCTACTCAAGCAAGTTTGTGAAATGATTAGAGCTGAAGGCTGGGAAATCAGCAATATTGATGCTTCGCTTACCCTTGAATCTCCGAAAATCAACCCCCACATTGAAAAAATGAAGAAAATCCTTTCTGAAGTGATGCATCTTGAGCCTGAGGACATCTCCATAAAAGCCACCACAAACGAACAAATGGGTTATGTTGGAAGAGAAGAAGGAGTAAATGCATATGCTGTTGCATTGATCATGAAAACATAAGCTTTAAAAAGATTTCCTGTCTTTTTAGAAAGTCAAAATAGTTATATTTCGGCAAAAAAAGCTTATGGTTTAGGCATTGATTGTTCAATTGTTAAGATAGCTTGTCAAAATTTCAAACTCAACCATAGCTGAATAAAAATACCTTCAAACCGATTATTCAATTTTAATAAAATAGAATGACATTATTTTGCTAATATTGCAAAGTTGGATTACGTGGACTTCACGATACACTAATAATAAATAATGAAAAAAGACCATTCGCATAATGCACTGACAGCAGGAGGTTTACTCGTTTCATTGGGCATTATTTTTGGGGATATAGGCACCTCTCCACTTTATGTTTTGAAGGCCATCATGGGCAATGAACCCATCCAAGAATATTTAGTTTATGGCGGATTGTCTGCAATTTTTTGGACACTAACCCTTCAAACCACAACAAAATATGTTGTTCTCGTTTTGAGAGCTGATAACAATGGTGAAGGTGGCATCTTCTCGCTTTATGCGTTGGTGAGAAGAAGAGTAAAATGGTTAACGATTCCTGCCATGATTGGTGGCAGTACTTTATTGGCTGAGGGCATTATCACCCCTCCTATTTCAGTTTCATCGGCAATTGAAGGTTTAAACATCATCAACCCTGATATTCCTACGATTCCCATAACCATAGGAATCATCTCTCTTTTGTTTTTATTCCAAAGATTCGGAACAAAGGTGGTGGGTAGATTCTTCGGCCCGGTTATGTTTGTTTGGTTTTCAATGCTCGCCACCTTAGGCATAATCAATTTAATGAAAATGCCCGAAATTTTAAAAGCCATAAATCCTTATTATACTTATGAGTTGTTAAGGTTACATCCGGGTGGAATTTTGGTCTTAGGAGCAGTCTTCTTATGCACCACTGGTGCTGAGGCTTTATATTCCGACTTGGGTCACTGCGGAAGGCAAAACATCAGGGTAAGTTGGATTTTTGTTAAAACAGCTCTCTTACTCAATTATTTTGGGCAAGGAGCTTGGATTTTAACACAAAACACCGGCTCAATTTCTGGAAACCCATTTTATGGAGTGATGCCAAGCTGGTTTTTACCATTCGGAATCAGCATTGCAACATTAGCAGCCATCGTTGCAAGTCAAGCTTTGATTTCAGGTTCATTCACCTTAATCAGTGAAGCTATAAGACTTAATTTCTGGCCTAAATTAAAACTTAATTTCCCCAGTGATTTAAAAGGTCAGCTCTATGTTCCGGCATTGAACACCATGTTATGGCTGGGTTGCGTCGCAGTGGTATTGTATTTCAAAGAGTCAGAAAAAATGGAAGCAGCTTATGGATTATCAGTCACCATCACCATGTTGATGACTACCATGCTTTATTCCAATTTTTTGGTGATGAAAAGAGTGAAAAGAATTTACGTTTTGCTGTTTTTGGCACTTTATCTCGCCATTGAGTCTGCTTTCTTTTCTGCAAACTTGTTAAAATTCATGCATGGTGGATTTGTGACCATCATCATTGGAGGTTTGTTGGTGACCATTATGTATGTTTGGCACAAGGCAACAGAAATAAAAAATCGCCTTACAGAATATGACAAAATGACCAAGTATATGGGTGCTATGAAAGAGTTGAGCAATGACACCAGCATTCCGAAATATGCCACCAACTTGGTGTTTATGACCAGTTCAAACAGCAAAGAAAAACTTGAAACCAAAATCGCTTATTCCATTTTTTACAGACAGCCCAAAAGGGCTGATATTTATTGGTTTGTGCATGTTGACACCACAGATGAACCATACACCATGGAATACAAAGTAGATATTCTTGCTCCTGAAGATGTGGTTTGGGTTACTTTTAGGCTGGGATTCAGGGTTGAGCAAAGAATCAACTTATATTTCAGAAAAGTGGTGGAAGACATGGTGAAAAACAACGAGGTGGACATCACCAGCCGCTATGCTTCATTGGCAAGACAAAATGTTTCAGGAGACTTTAGATTTGTGGTGATGGAAAAGTACCTTTCCTCAGAAAATGAACTTCCGGTTTTTGATCAAATCATCATGGAAACTTATTTCTTCATCAAACAATTCACCATTTCTGAAAAACGTTGGTTTGGACTAGACACGAGTCAGGTGACTATCGAGAAAGTACCTTTGTTGATCAGACCGGTTGGAAATGTTGAGTTAACAAGAATCAAATCAGAACCTTATTATTAATTTTTTCAAATCATGCAATTAATTGACTTTATTCTTCACATTGACAAACATCTTCATGAATTTGTCATCAACTATGAAAACTGGGTATATGCCATTCTTTTTCTTATCATTTTTGTAGAAACTGGATTAGTTGTGATGCCTTTTTTGCCCGGTGACAGTTTATTGTTTGCTGCTGGAGCCATTTGTGCAGTTTCAGGAACTCCGGAATTAGATAATAAAGGTTTGAATGTTTGGCTTTTGATGGTTTTGCTCACTTTGGCGGCCGTTTTGGGAGACACCATCAATTATAGCATAGGCAAACTCTTCGGAACCAAGCTTTTTGGAAAGTTCATCAACCCGAAACATATCAAACAAACCGAAGAATTCTTTGACAAACATGGTGGCAAAGCCATTATTTATGCTCGTTTTGCGCCATTTTTGAGAACCTTTGCTCCTTTTGTTGCAGGAATAGGTGCGATGAATTATAATAGGTTTTTGCTCTATAACTTCATAGGAGCATTTTTATGGATTTTCGGTATCACATTAATTGGTTACTTCTTCGGAAACATACCCTTCATCAAGAGCAATTTTAAAATAGTGGTAATAGGCATTATCTTATTGTCATTGATTCAACCATTTATAGAAGTAATGAAATCCAGAAAAGAGTCAAAAAAAGCATAATTTTTTATTATTTGTCACTTTTGGAAATGCACTATTGGCTTCATTAGCTGGACAGAAATTTACTTAATTAAAGCAAAGCTGTTGTTTTCGTTTTGTAATGGTGTGTTGATAAATTTCAGGATCTATTAAGAAGCAAATTAAATTAAAAATCCCTAGTTATTGATCAATATGCGACAGGTCTCATATGTTAATTTTAATCGTTGAATTATAAAATTAATTAAGGAAGCCCACATATAATTGATTAAAACCAATACCATTTGAATACATATCTAAATAAAATTGAATTAAAAATTTTTCGACAAATAAGTATTCTTTATCTTACAAATTTATATTCGATAACATTTGAATGTAGTCTGAGTTGAATAGATTAATAAATATCCATGTGTTGAGCACATAGAAAAAAGAGCTTATTGAATTTTGTTCAAGCACCAATTAAGAGCAACGAAATCAAACAAAAAATCACCGAGTCTGACAAAGGTCAAATATCATCACAAAGAATTGAATTACAATTGCTTAAATCATTTTGCTATAAGCGTTATTTTTTCTTAACTTGCGCAACTTTTGAATAGTTAAAATCTATAAACTAAATATCCAAAAATGTCTGAAGGAACAAATATTATCCCCATCACCATTGAAGACGAAATGAGAGGTGCTTACATTGATTATTCAATGTCAGTGATTGTTTCTCGTGCCTTGCCTGATGTGAGAGATGGTCTGAAACCTGTGCATCGCAGAGTGCTTTATGGAATGGATGAATTGGGGGTGAATTATAACAAGCCTTATAAAAAATCTGCCCGTATTGTCGGTGAAGTCTTGGGTAAGTTCCACCCGCATGGAGATGCATCTGTCTATGACACGATGGTGAGAATGGCGCAAGACTGGTCTTTAAGATATATGTTGGTTGACGGACAAGGAAACTTTGGTTCAATTGACGGCGACCCTCCGGCAGCAATGCGTTACACAGAAGCGAGACTGAGAAGAATTGCCGAAGAAATGTTAGCGGATATCAAAAAAAATACGGTTGATTTTCAGCCAAATTTTGATGATTCTTTGGAGGAACCCACTGTGCTTCCTGCAAAAGTGCCCAATTTGCTCATAAACGGAACATCTGGTATTGCTGTGGGTATGGCAACCAACATGGCACCGCACAACTTAACAGAAGTGATTGATGGCATCATCATGTATATCGAAAATCGTGATATCACGGTGGCTGAACTATCAAAAGTGATTAAAGCACCTGATTTCCCTACCGGAGGTATCATTTATGGTTACAATGGCGTGAAACAAGCTTTCGAAACAGGAAGAGGGAGAGTGGTGATTAGGGCAAAAGCCAACTTTGAAACCAGCAAAACCGGAAAAGAGCAGATAGTAGTGACTGAAATTCCATACCAAGTGAACAAAGCTGCTATGATTGAAAATTGAAGGTATTTCTGATATAAGAGACGAGTCTGACAGAGACGGTCTAAGGGTGGTTTATGACTTGAAGCGTGATGCAGTTCCTAATGTGGTTTTAAACAACCTCTTCAAATTCACCGCTTTGCAAACATCATTTTCGGTGAACAACGTTTGTCTTGTGAAAGGAAGACCTCAGACCTTGAACTTGAAAGACATGATTGTCTATTTTGTAGAACATCGCCATGAAGTGGTAGTGAGAAGAACTCAATTTGACCTTGACGATGCCAAGAAAAGAGCCCATATTTTGCAAGGTTATCTCATTGCATTGGACAACCTCGATGCAGTAATCAAACTTATCAGAGAATCTGCCGACCCTGAAACCGCAAGAAATGGACTGATGGAAAATTTCGGTATGACTGAAATTCAAGCCAGAGCTGTCCTAGATTTGAGATTACAAAGGCTCACTGGAATGGAACGCCAAAAAATTGTGGAAGAATATAACCAAATCATGGCTCTCATTGCTGATTTGGAAGATATTTTGGCAAATGAAGGCAGAAGATTCCAAATCATCAAAGATGAACTTTCTGAAATCAAACAACGATATGGAGACGCCAGAAGAACTGAAATCGTTTATGCGGCAGATGATTTGACTTTGGAGGATATGATTGCCGATGAACAAATGGTAATCACCATTTCTCATGAAGGTTATATCAAGAGAACACAACTCTCAGAATATCGCACACAGAGCCGCGGTGGAGTAGGTTCAAAAGGTGCTAGTACAAAAGAAACGGATTACACTGAGCATTTGTTTGTTGCAAACACACACAGTGTGTTGTTGATTTTCACTGATGCCGGAAAAGTATATTGGTTGAAAGTTTATGAAGTGCCTGAAGGAAGCAAAACCGCAAAAGGAAGACCTTTGCAGAACCTGATCCAGATTGAAAAGGATGAAAAGGTGAAAGCGATCATCAATATAAATGACATCAACAATCCTGATTTTGTGAGTAATCATTATTTGGTGATGTGCACAGAACATGGTACCATCAAAAAGACCACATTAGAGGCTTATTCAAGACCAAGAAATGGGGGCATCAATGCCATCACCATCAACGAGGGTGACCATTTACTCGATGTGAAACTCACCAATGGAAACCATGAAATCGTGATAGCAACCCGTTCAGGAAGAGCTATCAGATTCAACGAAAGCACTGTGAGACCAATGGGCAGAACAGCAGCAGGGGTGAGAGCTGTTCAACTTGAAGATGAAAATGACAGAGTCGTAGGTATTGCCAGCATTCACAGCCCTGAAACTCAAACCTTATTAGTGGTTTCAGAAAAAGGATATGGAAAACGCTCTGACATTGAAGATTATAGAATAACAAACAGAGGTGGAAAAGGTGTCAAAACCTTGAACGTCACTGACAAAACCGGTAAATTGGTTTCCATCTTGGAAGTAGAAGATGGAGATGAACTGATGATAATTAACAAATCAGGCATCACCATCAGAATGGAAGTGAGTGAACTTAGGGTGATGGGCAGAGCAACACAAGGGGTGAGACTCATCAAACTCAACGAAACTGATGAAATTTCTTCTATTGCAAGAATCGCTTTTATGGGCGTAGAAGAAACCACAGTTGAAGGAGAATCTTCTGAAGATCATCTAAACGAAGAGAACGAAAATACAGGTGAAACCCAAGAAACAGGAGCTGAATAAATAAGCTTCTGTTGATTTTTTTAAAATCAATCATGACATTAAACCACCAATTGACCACTTTGGCTAAACAAGCCATGTGGTCATTATATCAAGTTGAACTTGAAAATGAAATACAAATTCAGCCAACAAAGAAGGAATTTCAAGGCACTCACACTTTATTAGTATTTCCGCTAATCAAATTCAGCAAGAAATCACCTGAGGTCACATGTAATGAAATTGGTGAATGGTTGAAAAATGAAGCCTCAATGGTGGAAGATTATCAGGTGGTGAAAGGTTTTTTGAATTTGAGTCTGAAAAAAGAAACTTGGGCGAAAGCACTTCTTGACAATCTTTCTAAAAAAGACCTCAATTTAACCCCTAAACATGTTAAGGTGATGGTGGAATTTTCTTCACCCAACACGAACAAACCTTTGCATTTGGGTCATTTAAGGAATAATTTTTTAGGATTTTCAGTGTCTGAAATCCTGAAAGCTGTAGGATATGATGTGGTGAAAGCCAATTTGATTAATGACCGTGGTATTCACATTTGCAAAAGCATGTTGGCTTATCAAAAATTCGGAAATGGAGAAAGCCCTGAAAGTTCAGGACTCAAAGGAGACCATTTTGTGGGTAAATATTATGTAGAGTTCGACAAAGCCCTGAAAGCCAAAGCCACTGAAATGAAAGAAAGTGGTGCATCAGATGAAGAAATTGAAAAGAAAAACCCATTGATGCTTGAGGCTCAAGAGATGTTGAGGAAATGGGAAGCCAACGACAGCGAGACAGTTGCCCTATGGAAAAAAATGAACCAATGGGTCTATGATGGTTTTGAGAAATCTTATCAGAGAATGGGTGTCAGTTTCGACAAATATTATTATGAATCAGACACTTATTTATTAGGAAAAAATCTTGTAAAAGAAGGTCTAGACCGTGGAATTTTCTTTAAAAAAGATGACGGTTCAGTATGGATTGACCTCAGCAATGAGGGCTTAGATCAAAAATTGGTGATGAGGGCTGATGGCACTTCTGTTTATATTACACAAGACATGGGCACTGCCGACCTGAAACACCAAGACTTTGGAATTGAGAAGTCAATTTATGTGGTGGGTAACGAACAAGACTATCATTTTGTGGTGCTGAAACACATCATGAAAAAACTGGAGAGAAGTTATGCAGAAGGCATCTATCATCTTTCTTATGGCATGGTTGATTTGCCTAGTGGAAAAATGAAATCAAGGGAAGGAACAGTAGTTGATGCTGATGAATTGATGGATGAGGTGGTGAGTGAATGCGCAAAATACACCAAAGAAAGTGGAAAAGCAGACGACCTTCCTGAGCAAGAAGCCAAGCAACTGTTTGAGACTTTGGGAATCGGTGCTTTGAAATATTATCTTTTAAAGGTTGATCCCAAGAAAAGAATGATGTTCAATCCTCAGGAATCAATTGATTTACAAGGTCACACCGGGCCTTACATACAATATACCCACGCGAGAATCAAGTCCATTTTGAGAAAAACGGAAATTGATTTTAAGCATTTTGAAGCAAGTGCTATGGGAGCATTAAGTTTTTCAGAAAAAGCATTGATTCAACTTATTGATGAATACGCTGAGCGATTAACAAAAGCAGCCCATGATTATGATCCATCCTCCATTGCCAATTATGTGTATGAATTATCAAAGTTGTTTAACACTTTTTATAACGAATCGCAGATTTTGAAAGAAGAGAATGAAGATATAAAGAAATTCAGGCTGGCATTGAGTTATCTAACATCTTCGATAATCAAACATGCTATGGGTTTGTTGGGAATTTCCGTTCCGGAGAGGATGTGATAAGTAAATGCCGGTGGAAGATAGTACTAGCCTTTTCGCTTAAATTAAACAGGCTTTCCTTCAAGCCTATAAACACATGATAATCAATTAGTAATTAAGGTATTGTTCCCGTGTTAGGTGTAAAGGTATTTTTTTTGAATTTCGACTTTATTGGTATTTTGAACAATAAATTTCTCATGTTTTGAACTTGTGGGCAAAAACCCCAACCCAAATGCAAATGCTTAAAATCGTATAAGTTATGCCTCCTGAATCCTCATTTTGGCTAAAGTATTTATTCTTTGTGAAATCATCTCCATCTTTCATTTCCTGTTTTGCCCCTTTTCACTACTTTTGCACCTCAAAATCAGTAGAATCATTCATGCAACTTCACAGCACAAACAAAAATTCACCCGAAGTTCCTTTCGAACAGGCCATTTTCTTGGGTCTTCCACCTGACAATGGTCTTTATATGCCCAATCATATCCCCACTTTGGATAAAGATTTTTTCAATCAATTACCGAACCTTTCACTTCCTGAGATTGCTTTTCAGGTTTCAAAAGCTTTGATAGGGGATGATATTCCAGAAAATATCCTCAAAGAACTAATCGAAGATGCCATCAACTTTGAAGCTCCTTTGGTTGAAATTGGAAAGGACGAATATGCATTGGAACTTTTTCACGGGCCATCTTTAGCTTTTAAAGATTTCGGGGCTAGGTTCATGTCTAGAATCATGGGCTATTTCTTGAAGAAAAATAATGATTTTGTACATATTCTGGTCGCCACATCTGGTGACACCGGTGGTGCTGTTGCCATGGGATTTTATAACACACCCAATATCAAAGTTTCTATTCTTTATCCTAGCGGAAAAGTGAGCGACCTGCAAGAAAAACAACTCACTGCATTGGGAGGAAACATTGAAGCTTATGAAGTGAACGGCACTTTTGATGACTGCCAAGCAATGGTTAAAAAGGCTTTTTTGGATAGAAATTTGGCTGATAAACTCCATCTTTCATCGGCCAACTCCATTAACATTGCCAGATTGATTCCCCAAACCTTTTATTATTTCAACACGGTAGCTGCTTTGATGAGAAAGGGTGCGAAGAAACCAATTGTGTTTGTGGTACCTAGCGGCAATTTTGGCAACATTGGTGCAGGCTTAATTGCCAAACGAATGGGTTTGCCCGTGTATGACTTTGTGGCAGCCACCAATGCCAACGACATAATTCCTAAATATCTTGAATCAGGAAATTTTGAACCTAAACCTTCAGTCAGAACCATTTCCAATGCCATGGATGTTGGGAATCCAAGCAATTTTGCCAGAATCAAAGCTCTTTATTCATCGTCTGTTGAAAATCTGAGAAAAGACATGAAAGGCTTTTCATTTGATGATGAAAGCACCAAGATGGCA
>JBDNDT010000189.1:0-5677 GCA_046718985.1 Cytophagales bacterium | reverse complement strand
GGGAGCACCCCAAGTTCCGTCTGCCTGCAAATCAGAATAATAGAAGTCTAAATCACCTCCGTCTGAATATCGGTTAGTGGAAAAATAAATTCTCTTTCCGTCATGTGCCATGAAGGCTGAGGATTCGTAAGATGAAGAGTTGATGACCGGAAATCGTTGTGGTGTTCCCCATTTGCCTTCTTTTTTCTCAGTTAGATAAATGTCACCGTTTCGAGTTGAACGATACATTAACAGTTTATTGCCATTGTCAAAAAGGTGTGAACAAGCATCATGACCGGTAGTGTTCAGTTGTTCACCAATGTGGCTCAAAGCCCCCCATTCATTTCCTTTTTTCTCCGACACATAGATATCTTCGAAGAATTCACCGGTCATGGTTTCAACATTTCCGGTTGAGGTTTCTTTTCTGGAAGTGAAAAGTAAAACGGTTGCATCATCATTCAACACCGGGGAGTGGTCAGAATATTTACTATTGATTTTAGGCCCCAAATTTTCCAAATAAAATTCACCCGGATTTTTGAGCATTTCCTTTCCAATGCTGCATTGTTCGATATGTTTTTTCACATCATCTTTTCTGGAGTCTCTCTTTTTAAGCGAAGCAGCATATTTTTCATAATACTCCTTGGCTTCATCGAACTTATAATTAAGTTGAAGAGCTCGACCCATCCAATAATTGGCGTGTTTGTCAATTTTGGAATCAGTTTCAATGGCTTTTTTTATATTTTCAAGTCCTTTTTCCTTTGAATAACGATGCAAATAACACACGCCTGATTTGTAAATTGCTTTCAGATTATCAGGCTGAGCTTCCAGAGCTTTTTCAAAAATAGGCAAAGCCCTAAGATAATTTTCTTTTCTTACATAACGATTGCCCTTCCTGATTTGGCTTTTGGCACTTTGAGCAAAAGTTGGTTCAAAAGAAAAAAAAGCAAAGGTTATAATTAACGATACTTTGAGAGATTGAAGGTTTGATAGTTTGAAATTGATGGCCATGAATAATTTTGATTGCGTGTTATAAAATTTTTTGTTAATATAAGAAATGTGAAATTAGTAACCAATATATTGCAATCTAATGCAGATTATGAGTCCAAAAATACAATTTTTTAACAAATTTCTTACTTTGTTTTTTATTATTGGAGATTTTTAAGAACTTGTCAATTGTTTTGGCGTAGAATATTCCGTCCGGCTATTGTAAAAATAAATTAAAAACATTGTGAAACAATTTATAACGTTTGTTTTGTTGTTTTGTTCTTTTGTGTTGAATTCACAAGAGACTGAAATTAAAGTTGAAGTAAAAAAGACAAATGTCAAAAACGAAACTTCAAACGACGGTTCCTTAGAAATTATTAAAATTAAAGGAGGAACTCCTCCATATGAAATTCATTGGTTTGGATATAAGGTTAATAATGTTATGTCTAATCAAATAAAAGATTTGAATCCCGGGCGTTATGTATTGTTGGTTCAAGACAAAAATAAGAAAAGCACAAAACTAGAGTTCAACATAGAATGCTGTAGATGAAACATATCTTAAACTTCCAGTTATCAAAATTTATTTTAACCCTAACCATTCTGTTGGGGAATGCTGTTTTTGGTCAGTTACAAATATCAAGCATTAATATTGAAAACGAATCATGTTCAGGAGCAAATGACGGGATTATGACCATCACTGTCTCCGGTGGTGTAGGACCATATGACTTTTATGTATTCGGTCCCTCAAATGTTCAGGAATTAGGAAACACTTTGGGCTCGGTTACATTTAATAATCTTAGCCCGGGTGTAGGATATACTATTTTTGCACTAGATGCAATTGGAAATTTTGATGATGAATCGGCGAATATTTTGACAGGTATATTTGTTCCTACACCAACAGTCTCTTCAAATGCTCCTGTTTGTGTAGGTCAAACGTTGAATTTAAATGCATCAAATGTAGCTGGTGCAAATTATGAATGGGAAGGACCTAATTCATTCAGCTCAGTTTTACAAAATCCTTCGATTTCAAATGTTCAATTGGTGAATTCGGGTACATATAGGGTAAGAGCTTCTTTGCCGGGTGGTCAATCAAAAACTTGTTTTAGTACTTTTTCAACCACTAATGTAACGGTAGGTAGTCAACCTGTTGCAAGTTTTGTGACCAATAAAAGCGTGTTTTGTGTAAACGAAGTTGCATCTATCACCTTTAATGGAACTGCAGGACCTGGGGCTACTTACAATTGGAATTTTGATGGGGCTACTATAATCTCGGGAGCCGGGGCAGGACCTTATTTTGTGAGGTGGGCTACTTCAGGACCGAAATCAGTGAGTCTATCTATAGCTATTGGTTCATGCACGTCAAATAACTTTGTAAGCAATGTTTTTGTGAACCCATTACCAACCGCTGTTCTTTCAGGAGATAACACGATTTGTGGCGGCGGATCAACAAACCTTAGGGTTGATTTTACGGGAACAGCACCTTGGATATTCAATTACACTGATGGTTTCACCACCACTCAAGACACAGCAACAACCAATCCTTACTTTTTCTCTGTTTCACCTTCGGTAACATCTAACTATTCTTTATCAGCACCATTTAGAGATTCTAACTGCCAAAGTGCATTGTATAGCGGAACAGCAACTGTTATTGTGAATTCATTACCCACAGCCACCATTTCCGGAACAGCAACAGTTTGCCAAGGAGACAGTGCAACATTATCAGTTACATTCACCGGAACTGCTCCTTTTTCTTTTACTTACACTGATGGAACAAACACATTTAATGAAATCTCAAATGCTCCATTTAGAGCCATAAGGGTAAAACCGGGTAGCACAACAACAGAGTTCACTCTTGTGAGTATGAATGATGCCGATGGTTGTTCCGGTTCGGTTTCAGGATCTGCCGTGGTGAATGTGAAACCAACACCAACTTCAACTTTTGATTTGCCAAGCCAAGCTTGTGTTGGAACAAGCACAACTATCACTTACACTGGAAATGCCAGCCCATCTGCGACTTACAGTTGGAATTTCAATGCTCCTTCTAGTGTTGTTCCGGGCGTTGGTGCAGGACCACATACCATAACATGGAACTCTATTGGTTCAAGAACTGTCACCTTAACTGTCTCCGAAAATGGTTGCACCTCTGAACAAACTTCAAATGTTGTTTCAGTGGTGAACAGACCTCAAGCAGGTATTTTTGCTTTGACACCTAGCATTTGCTCCGGTAGTCCTGCTTTGATAAGATTTCAATTCAGTGGTGACCCTGTTTTTAACTATTCATATAGAATAACAAACAAGTTGGGATCAAACATAATTACACAATCAACTAGTTCAGCCAACATCAATACTCCAATTGTTTTAACTGATACCACAACATTCACATTATTAAGCATAAGCAATAGTATTTGTGCAGGAGATTTATCTCCGATGAGTACGACTGTAAATGTTAGACCTGTTCCAACTTCTACTTTTTCACTTCCTTCAATAGTATGTCAAAACCAAGCCGTCACCATCACTTACACCGGAACAGGAAATCCTTCTGCTACTTATAACTGGAATTTTGACGGTGGAACCGTGCTGAGTGGTTCCGGTAGTGGACCTTATCAGATTTCTTGGAATACTAATGGAAGTAGAAATGTATCTTTACAAGTTATTCAAGATGGTTGTACTTCAACATTGACTACAAACTCGATTACGGTTAATCCTTTGCCCTTAGTGTCCATTGACCCTATCTCATCTTTGTGCGTTAATTCTTTATCGGTGACTTTGACTGCATCACCTTTAGGTGGCACATTTTCAGGTGCCGGAGTTTCCGGAAACCAATTTACTCCTTCAGCAGCGGGAGTTGGTAATCATATTATCACTTATACATTCACTGATGGAAACGGTTGTACAAATTCTTCGAGCACTTCTGTAACCGTTAACCCATTACCTATCATAGTTTTTAACAATCCCGGGGCATCATTTTGTTTAAATTCACCTATAGTAAATCTAGTTGCTTCACCAATTGGTGGTACGTTTTCAGGCAATGGCGTTTCGGGAAATAGCTTCAATCCATCCACGGCAGGTGTAGGCACACATATATTAACTTACACATTCACTGATGGAAATAATTGTACTAATTCAGCGACTAGAACCGTAACTGTCAATCCGCTCCCTGTAGTATCTATTGACAATACTAATACGGCATTTTGTATCAATTCACCTGAGGTTACATTAATAGGAAACCCAACAGGTGGGATATTTTCAGGAAATGGTGTATCAGGAAATACTTTTGACCCATCAGTTGCGGGAGCAGGAAGTCATTCAATCACTTACACATTTACTGATGCCAATAACTGTACTAATTCTACTTCTGTAAACTTTACGGTTAACCCAATCCCGGTAATTAACTTCACCAATCCCGGAACTACCTTTTGTTTAAACAATCCACTGGTTAGTTTATCTGCCACACCGGTCGGTGGCGTATTTTCCGGAAATGGTATAGTAGGAAATCAATTTAACCCCGCAGTCGCAGGAGTAGGTTCACATACATTAACTTATACTTTTTCAGATGGAAACGGATGTACGAACTCTGCCGAAAGAATTGTTGAAGTCTTACCTTTGCCCGTTGTTGTGATTGACAATCCTCCGACATCTTTTTGTATCAATTCACCCATAGTAAACTTATCAGCTAGTCCCTTAGGCGGAACTTTCACGGGCAATGGTGTGTCAGGAAACCAGTTTAATCCTTCGATAGCAGGTGTTGGTAATCATACTATAACTTATACTTTCACTGATGCAAATAATTGTAATAATTCTGACGAAGTCATATTCACTGTAAATCCTTTGCCGATATTGAGTTTAACTCCGATACCCACTCCTATATGTACAAACAATGGAATCATCAATTTAAGTGCTACTCCAACAGGAGGCAATTTCTCAGGTTCGGGCGTATCAGGAACAGTATTTAACCCATCTAACGCCGGTGCAGGCTCACATTTAATCACTTACAATTTCACAGACGCAAACAGTTGTTCAAATTCGATTTCACAAACAGTTGTTGTAAATCTTGAGCCTACAGTGATTTTAAATGATTTTGGAAATTCTTTTTGTGTAAACCAAGCTCCAATTAACATGACAGCAAGCCCGGCTGGGGGAGTTTTTTCAGGGAATGGAGTATCAGGCAACCAATTCAATCCTGCAACAGCAGGGGTAGGAAATCATCTAATCACTTATACATTTACTGATGCAAATAATTGTTCTAATCAATCTACAAGATTAGTAACAGTTCATCCACTACCCGTAATAATATTTAATCCTATACCTACAACAGCTTGTTTGGCGGATGCTGCAATTGCGCTTTCAGCAACTCCACTTGGGGGTGTTTTCTCAGGCAATGGAGTTAGTGGAACTAATTTTATACCAAATAATGCCGGTCTTGGAAATCACTTAATCACATACACTTTCACAGATGCTAATGGTTGTACGAACAGTGCTAGTCAAAGCATAAATGTAGTTCCGGCACCTACAGCTGTATTATCGGGTAATTCAACAATATGCTTTGGGGGTAATTCAAACATTTCCATCACGTTAACAGGTGTAGCTCCTTTTACCGTAGTGTATTCTGACGGCTCAAATAATATAAATCTTGTCACAAATTCTTTGGTAAACAATATTTCACTTAGTCCATCTACAACAACAAATTACACATTAATATCTGTGACAGATAATC
>JBDNDT010000188.1:0-5678 GCA_046718985.1 Cytophagales bacterium | reverse complement strand
AATCCTGACAGGGTAGCGATGCAAGATGCGACTGCTCAAATGGCATTATTGCAATTTATGCAAGCCGGAAGACCAAAAGTGGCTGTTCCGTCAACAGTGCATTGTGATCACTTGATCATGGCCAAAACAGGTTCTTCTGAAGATTTAACATTCGCTAAAAACGAAAGCAAAGAAGTGTTTGATTTTTTGGCTTCAGTTTCTAATAAATATGGAATTGGATGTTGGAAACCGGGTGCAGGAATAATTCACCAAGTGGTGTTGGAAAATTATGCTTTTCCGGGAGGTATGATGATAGGCACTGACTCTCACACTGTGAATGCAGGTGGATTAGGTATGGTGGCGATTGGTGTTGGCGGTGCTGACGCTTGTGATGTGATGGCAGGTTTGCCATGGGAATTGAAAATGCCAAAATTGATTGGTGTTAAATTAACAGGAAAATTAAATGGTTGGGCTACTCCAAAGGATGTTATCTTGAAGGTAGCAGGCATTTTAACAGTTAAAGGTGGTACTGGTGCAATTGTTGAATATTTCGGTGAAGGAGCAACTTCAATGAGTTGCACTGGAAAAGGCACCATTTGCAACATGGGAGCTGAAATTGGTGCCACAACATCCACTTTCGGCTATGATGAGTCAATGGAAAGATATCTAAAAGCAACCGGACGTGCAGATGTTGCTGAGTTAGCAAACGGAATAAAATCATATTTGACAGCTGATCCTGAAGTTTATGCTTCACCTGAAAATTATTTCGACCAAGTGATTGAAATCAATCTTTCAGAACTTGAGCCACATTTGAACGGCCCTTTTTCACCTGATTTGGCAACCCCAATTTCTAAAATGAAAGAAGCTGCTGAAAAGAATGGCTGGCCATTGAAAGTGGAAGTTGGCTTGATTGGTTCTTGCACTAATTCATCTTATGAAGACATTAGCCGTGCAGCATCTTTGGCAAAACAAGTAGCGGCCAAGAACTTAAAAACAAAAGCAGAGTTCACCATCACTCCGGGTTCTGAATTGGTGAGATACACCATCGAAAGAGACGGATTTATTAAAACATTTAACGAAATAGGTGCTAAAGTGTTTGCAAATGCTTGCGGACCTTGCATCGGAATGTGGTCTCGTGTGGGAGCTGATAAAAAAGAAAAAAACACCATCGTTCATTCTTTCAACAGGAACTTCCAAGCAAGACAAGATGGAAACCCTAACACTTATGCTTTTGTTGCTTCACCTGAATTGACAACTGCATTGGCTATTGCCGGTGATTTGACTTTCAACCCAATCACTGATTATTTGGTGAATGAAAACGGAGAAAAGGTTAAACTAGATCCTCCAACCGGCGATGAATTGCCTGCTAAAGGTTTTGCTGTTGAAGATGCAGGATATCAAGCACCTGCTGATGACGGTTCAGGAGTGCAAGTGGCGGTTAGTCCAAATTCCGACAGATTGCAACTTTTAGATTCTTTTGCAGCATGGGAGGGAACAGACTTGTATGGTTTGAAATTGTTAATCAAAGCAAAAGGAAAATGTACTACTGATCACATTTCTATGGCAGGGCCATGGTTGAAATTCAGAGGTCATTTAGATAACATCTCTAACAATTTGTTAATTGGAGCAACAAACTATTTCAATGGAAAAACAAATGAAGTTAAAAACCAATTAACAGGCGAGTATGGACCAGTTCCTGCCACCCAAAGAGCTTACAAGGCTTCAAAAATAGGCACCATTGTGGTTGGAGATGAAAACTATGGTGAAGGTTCATCAAGAGAGCATGCAGCAATGGAACCTCGTCATTTGGGAGTGAGAGCGGTTTTGGTGAAATCATTTGCCAGAATTCACGAAACCAATTTGAAAAAGCAAGGTATGTTAGCACTCACATTTGCTAACCCTGCTGATTATGATAAAATCCAAGAAGATGACACAATAGATATCTTAGGTTTGACTTCATTCGCAGCTGGAGTTCCATTGAAATTGGTGTTAACTCACAAAGATGGTTCAAAAGATGAAATTCAGGTGAACCACAGTTATAACAATCAGCAAATTGAGTGGTTCAAAGCAGGTTCAGCTTTGAATATTATCAAAAGCCAGTTTGCTTGATCAATCTTAAATTCATTAATTAGGGCAGTCTTAATCTGCCCTATTTTTTTCTATTCACAGCAACAGTCTTCGTTTATGAAAATCCAGATAATAAACGGTCCAAATCTTAACCTTCTTGGCAAAAGAGAACCATCAATCTATGGAAACACAAGTTTCGAAGAGTATTTTGAAGTTCTGAAAAGAAAATATGCACAACTTGAAATTGAATATTTACAATCGAATCATGAAGGTTTAATCATAGACAAAATTCATGAGGTAGGTTTTGATTTTGAAGGGATAATTCTAAATGCAGGTGCTTATACCCACACCTCCATTGCCATTGCCGATGCCATTTCGGCAGTGACAACAACAGTGATTGAAGTTCATCTATCAAATGTTCATGCGAGAGAAGAATTCAGGCACAAATCTCTACTTTCAAGAGTATGCAAGGGAGTGATTGCAGGTTTTGGACTGGAAAGTTATGAACTGGCCTTGGATTATTTATTGATTAAATTCAATCAAAACAATTAAACTAAATCACTTACATTTCGTCATAAGTCATAGTTAAAAGCATTTTGGGGTTGATGAAATTAATTAGGTTTTCATGGGTGATTGTGGTGCTTTTTGCTTCCTGTAACTTTCAGCCGGAGGTTTATCCTGGAAATGAAGAAGCCATGAAAAACGAAGCAGAAGAAATATTTATGCTTGAAAATCAGATTGATTTTGTTCTGAGAGAGACTTATTTCATGCTTAGTGCTGAATTTTCTAAAAGTGGAAACTCAGGTGATGATGGCAATAAATATCGCTCTTGTGGCGCAACAATTGACAGTTTAGAACTCAAAAAAGGTGTTATTTCCATGGAGTTTAATCAGAACCAACTTTGTGGTTCAACTCGGTTTTCAAGAAGCGGAAAGTTGCAAATCAAATCAAGCAAATCACATCTTAGAAATTGGTATAATCCTGATGAAGAATTTGAAGTCACGTTAGAAAACTTCACACTCTGGAGAAATGGTTTAAAAGTGGTTGAACTTGATGGTAAAATAAAGTTTTTGAATTCTACACCAAGAATTTTAGAGGCAACAAATATAAATAGGTCTGTCTTGAAAGTTAGAGGTCAATTGAGCATCACCAATCAAAATGGTAATAAGAAAGATATCGGATTGTTCAGAAAGTTTATGTTCAACAGACAAAGCAGTTTAAGTAATCAGATGAGTAGTTGGCTTGAGGTGGTGGCAGATACCACTTGGAGAGGCAAAGAGGTATTTATTACCGTACTAAATGACGGGAAAGTTAAGACTATTGGAACTGTCGAAGACACCCTTAAATATAATTTCTGTTCAATGGTTTGGAAGAAAAGTGGGGGTTTATGTCATTATTATGATAATAATGATTCAGACGAGTCATTGTTTAGAATCAGATACGGACTTGATGTGACAGGTACACCGACTAAACAACATTGTTTAAGCAATGCATTCAGCATAAATTGGAAAACAGGCAGAGCACAGTATAGAACTCTTATTTTAGAGTATAAAGACTAATTGTTTTTTTTTTTTTGAGCCACAGACCACGGGTGTTATCAAGGTGTTAAAATTTCAAATGATAACACATTAGGTGTGAAAGAAATCACAAACACCAAAATGGCAAAGATTCCCAAAATGATTCTTGGTTTGTTCAAAGGTTCTTCCACTTCTGATGGAGGATGTTTGATGCCCAATATTCTAGCAGAGATGAAGGCAAAAACCAACCAAAAATTATAACCGGAAAGATTGGGTATGATCTTTAATAAAATCACTTGAGCAAAAATAATGCCTAAAGCACCAATAATTGAAGAAGTGAATGTAGAATAATATGGATTTAGGCACCAAAAATAAAACAAACTTATAAGCAAAAATGACTTGATAATCTCTTCTGTGGATTCAGAAGGGTTAACTATTCCTAGACCACCATAGAAAAGCATACCATATAAAGACGAAATACTAACTGTGTAATGAATTTTTCTTCCGAATATACCATACATGATATGACCACCGTCAAGTTGCCCAATGGGCAAAAGGTTGAGGGCAGTGAAAAAGAGAGCCAAATAAGCGGCAAATAGATAAGGATAATGGTAAAGCTCAAAAGAGTTTGGAAACCAATGTCCAAAATTAAGGTGTTCTCTAATGAGGTGAAATAAAAGGTTATTACCGGTTTTTAACACTAAATAAGCTTCTTGTGCTATGAAAACTTTATTACTGTCTAATTGATTGGTTTTTGCAAGGTATTTTTGAAAAGATAAAGAGTCAGCTTGGCGCATAAACTGATAAGTGTAAGCCTTTTCTTCAAAACCATCTCCCAAAGGTTGGTATTCTTCATGCAAACTGAATAAAAAATCTTTTGCACTTGATAATTGAGACAAGCCAATTGCTAAAACAATTAATGCTACTAAAAATCCGATTAAAGGACCTGCAATGCCGACATCAAACATTTGATTTTTGTTTTTTGTTCTGGATTTCAATCTGATGAAAGCTCCCATGGTACCAATTGATGGGCCTAGTTCACCCAAGAACATGGGTATGAAATAGGGTAACGAAGTTTTTATTTTATAAAACCTAGCTACAAAATAATGACCGAACTCATGCGCTGTGAGAATTGATAAAAAAGAAATTGAATAAGGAAGTGCTTTGACTAGTTTATCTTTCGAAAAAGTGACTTCTCCATAAATCCAACTATAACCTGCAATTGTTGTGGTTGCGAAAGTGAGAACAAAAAGAAGAATATTTAATAGGAATGGTTTTTTTAGTTTATTCATTATCGAACAAGTTTTCAAGCTGGTGAATTGAAAGATTTAGATGCAAGCCATTTATTCCTGCATATTCAGCTCCTTCTACATTTTCCTTCAAGTCATCTATAAAAACAGTTTCATCAGGTTTAAGTTCTAAATCTTTCAACACATGTTCATAAATTTCTTTTGATGGTTTTGAGAGTTTTATTTCAAATGAGTAATATAGTTTATCGAATATCTGTGACAAACTCGGCAGTTCCCTTTGTTGAAGTTGTTGATTGATGGCATTGATGTGCAACTCGTTGGTGTTGCTAATCAACAACAGTTGGTGATTTTTTCTTAGTTCGGATAAGAATTCAATTCTTGATCTGGGGATTTCCAATAATAATTTGTTCCAAGAGTCAATAATTTCATCATTTGATAGCACCAAATGATGAGAAATGAGTTGAAGAAATTCATCGGTGGTGATATCCCCATTTTCATAAGTTTTGAAAATCAAGTTTTTTTTGAAAAATGTTTTCACAGTTTCCAATTCCCAACCACTTTTTTGTGCAAAGGATTTGAAACTCAACTCCGGATTGATGGGAATAATAACGCCTCCCAAATCAAGAATAATGGTTTTTATGTTTTTTTTAGATTTAAGCTTCATAGTTTTGGGCAATAGAAGCAGCTATTTCTTTCATTTCATCAGAACCAAGTTTTAATTTTGGGTTCGCAAAATTAATATCATGCATAGTGCTTAGGGGAATGAGGTGAATGTGTGCATGTGGCACCTCCAAACCGATAACAGAAACACCTATTCTCAAACATGGAATAGTTTTTTGAATCGCAATACTCACTTTTCCAAAAA
>JBDNDT010000187.1:0-5680 GCA_046718985.1 Cytophagales bacterium | reverse complement strand
CGATCTCTGTTGCTGCGCCCAAAGTTTTGGCAAGGTCTTCTATGATACCCCAATTTTCAGGGCCTTTCAAGCCTCTTCCGCCGGACACTACGATTTCTGCCTCGGGCAACAACACTGTTCCGGTTGCTTTTTGTACGTCTTTTCTTTCAACTGATTTTTCAATTGTGCCGAGTTCAACATTTGCATGCTCTAGGACGGCAATATTATTGCTCAATTCCAAAGCAACTGCATTCTTTTTGATAACAATTATCTTATTCGTTGATTTAATTTCTGTGGTTGAAAATGCCTTTCCTGTGTAGATGGCTCTTTTTAAAACAAAACCTTGAGAAATGTCTGCAATTTCAGTCACATTGCTCACTGCTCCTGCTTTCATTTTCACTGCTAAACGCCCGGCAATAGAATCAGAAAGTGAAGATTTGGGCAACACAATCACTTGAGCGTTTGAAATTTCAGAAGCTTTTTTTAGAGCTGATGAAACGTTCATTGCATTGGGTATATCTAAGTTGCTTTGATTGAATTGTAACACTTTGTCTGCACCGGCATTCCCTAGTTTTTCCAATTCTTTATGCCCTGTTCCCAAAGCAACAGCCACACATGCTCCATTTTGTAATTTTGCTAGGGCTTTTCCGTATGCAATCGCTTCAAGAGAAGACTTTTTAACCACTCCTTCAACTGATTCAATATACACTAATACATTCATATTCATTTCGGTTTAATTGATTGATTGGATAATTAGATAACTTTTGCTTCATTTTTGAGCAATTCAACCAGTTTTTGTGGTTCGGCTGCGTCAACCATTTTACAGCCTTGTTTCGCAGGAGGTAAATCAAAAGAATTGTAAGTCACCAATTCATCTGATTGAACAGCTGCAATCACTTCAAGAGGTTTACTTTTAGCTGTCATAATGCCTTTCATATTGGGTATTTTCCATTCTGCTATTGGTTCTTGACAACCCGCAACAAAAGGCAATGGAACCTCTAAGAATTCTTTTCCACCTTCAATTTCTCTTGCTACAGTGGCTTTTCCCTTGTTAACCTCTAACTTCATGATGGGGGAAATGGAAGGAATATTCAACAATTCTCCGACCATGCCATGAACCATACCTCCATTGAAATCTATGGATTCTCTTCCCATCAAAATGAGGTCGTAATTTTTATCTTTAGCATATTCTGCAATTTGTGTGGCAACAAAGAAAGCATCAGTAGCAAACGCGTCAATTCTAACCGCTCTATCTGCACCAATTGCCAAGGCTTTTCGGATTGTTGCGTCAGCCTCAGAATTGCCTACATGCAAGACCGTTACTTCAGCACCGTGGCTTTCTTTCATGTCAACTGCTTTTGACAAAGCATACTCGTCGTAGGGACCGATGATATACTGAACACCACTACTATTGAATTTTGTGTTGTTTTCCACAAAGCTGATTTTTGATGTGGTGTCCGGAACGTGTGTGATACAAACTAATATTTTCATCCCTCTAAACATTAAATGGTGTGACATGCATTTATACTTTCTTGTAACGTTTTGGTTACAAAAAACTAAGGTTATGTTGTTATTTATTTATATGAATTTTTGGTATTGATTCGTAATTTAACTAGTAATCAGTTTGAATTTGATGAAACAAAAACAAATAAATCAGCAAAATCTGATAATCATCAGACCAATGATTTTAAAACATTTTTAATTAACCTGCTTAATACTTAATCATATATCAAAGAAAAGAGTTTATATATCGCTTTAGAGTTTTGCATTGTTCACACAAAAAGCAATTTAACTTTCTATGAAAAAACATGAATTCTAATAAACTAGTATAAGCTCATCGCTTTTCTTTTTCACACTAAATCTAGCTAATGATCGAGGCGGAGGACCTGAAATGGGTGAACCGGAATTGTTAAAAACCCCACCATGGCATGGGCAATTAAAAGTGTTACCATTTTAATCTACGGTGCAACCATTATGTGTACATGTTCTACTGATGGCTTCAAAATCATTGTCAACTCTTCTTATGGTGATTGGTTGACTAAGAACTGTGCTATTGATATTTGAAAAATTACCGCTATTCGTCAATGATGAAACATTCACTGTTTCAGACCTTCTGAATAAAACAGTGCCCGATGTCACAAACACATCCGGTCTGTTTTTGTCCACGATTCTGATTCTGCCATTATTGCTTGATTGTTGAGAAACATTCCAGACATAGTTTTTAGAATCTGTTTCCACAACATTACTAAAGGTTGTTCCATTGGTTGAAAACTGAACAATAAAAGTTGTTTCATAAAGTGCATTCCATGAAAGTTCAACTTCATCATTTGCAATGAACAAATTGGGAACAGTCCCTTCAAAAGTTAAAGCTACGATTTCAAACCTTGAGCTATCGCTGAAAACAGCATTGTTGCTTGAAGATACAAGCCTAAAAAGACAATTTCTTTTGTCAGTGATGGGTATCCTAACAGTAATTGAATCCTCTGATTGGTTTTCCAATAATGTTATAAAACTCACACCATTGTCGTCAGAAAACAACAAATTGTAATTGTTAACTTGTTTCTTTAAAACTTCAATATTGATTTCCTGATTGGCCCTATATTGTCCGTTTAATATAGGATTAGTAAACCTAACATAAATTTCAGGATCTATTATTGAGAAATTTCCTGTTGATATATTAAAATCTGAACTGCTATCTTTAAGAATGAGTCTGTATTCTCCGGGTTCAACATCAATTAACAACTCAATAGAACGATTATTTGCATTGACTCCGAGAGCAAGTGTTTTTGATTGGTTTGTTAAAACATTAACCAGTTTAATATCAATCATTGAAACATTTGATGATGTCCAAGATACGAGTAGTAAACTGTTGATATTAACATTTCTGCCTTCAAAGCTTTCTCCAAAAGTTATGTTTGGGTTAACCTTTTCTTCATTCTTAGGTTTGCATTGAGTCACTGCTACTGCAATTGGAAGAACACCTTTGGTCAAAAAACCACGTCTGTTAGTTAATTTATTAAACATTAGATTCGATTTGAAATGTTTTATCAAATTGTATGACTTTAATTTCGAAACGATTGTTTTAATATGAGATTATGATTTTGTTAAGTTTTATTAAAGACACTCAAGGTAAATTTAATTGCTAACTATTTTTTTTTCACTATAAAGTTTGAAAAGTTATATTTATTCTCGTGATTGTTATATTTTTAGATAGCAAGCGCACACAACCCTACATTGTACTTAACCATAGATTACCAAATAATTAGTGAATAATGTTGTGATTTATTGAATAAAATGATGTTAGATGTTTTGTGATTGTTGCGCCCAATTCGAATTGTCAATAACATTAAGGTCTAGTTAGAATCTTGGTAATTACATTTTTTCTAGATTATTTTGCACAAACGAAATGAACTACTTCGAAATATTTCAATTGATAAGAAACAAATAAACTCCTTTCCAAAATTATGATAAAAAAACTGTCATTTTGTTTTTTGGTGGGATTGGGCTTAAATGTCGTCTTTGCAGACGAAAAAAACGAGTCTGATAGCACATCCACCAAAAAGGACGCAAAAGAAAACAGTGTTTCTGTTGACAACACTGATTTGAACCTGAAGAAAGAGGGCATTTCCCTAGGTACTTATTTCAATTTTGGAAGAAGGTACAAAACTCATGATAACAAAAGTTCAGAACAAGTTTCAAGAGAAAATTCCAAAAAAGAGGAAGAACCCAAAAAGCAACCTATGGAATTGAGATTTTCGGGTTATGCAAGGCTTTGGGCTTTTTATAGAAACATGTTTGATTACAATGAAAACGGCATGTTGCCTCAAGATGCATCTCCTGATAATTTATTGAAAGAATATCCTACTTTGCCTGTTAACTATAGTCTCTCTGATGGATATCAAGAACCACTCGCTTTGATAAGAGTCGAAGGTAATCCTTCTTTAAAGACTTGGTTTCAAATGGAATACTACTTTGATCACAGAATTGGTCGTCGGCTAAATTCAATATATAATTCTATCAATACTGACACGAATGGTAGAGCAGCAACCGTTTACAGAATATTCCAATTCACAGGTGGCACCCACACAAAATTAGGTACATTTAAATTAACAGCCGGCGGTGGTGTGAACTGGTATAAACTGAGTCCCTTCACTTTGTGGCAATATCAAAACAGAGATGATTTGTTTGAAAGATATCCATGGGAACCCGAAGGAAATGACTTCACCAGATATGACTCTTATTATTCTCTAGGTGATATTCCTAGAGATGTTCGTTGGGGAAATCAAGGTACTCAAGGATTTATCATTGAAGCAACCGGTTTGCCTAAAGGATTGTCAGCCAGTTTAATTTATGGTAAAAACCAAAATTCGGGTGGTTTTGTTTCTGCTGGTTCATCCTTTGGAAATCAACCTCCACAAAACATGCTAGCAGGAAGAGTGAGTAAAAAAGTAAAATCTCATGACATAGGTTTTAATTTCTTCAACCAGTATGGATATAATCCTCCTGTTTCGGTGAGTCCTACTACAAACAGATTAGAAAAATTTTCGATTAAAGGTGATTCATCTTATTTTCTTGAGATTGACAGAATTAGTCAGTTTATAGCAACTGTTGATGGAAGATTAAATTTTAATGGCTTAAAAGTATTTGCAGAAGCAGGTTTAGGTTCATTCATGAACAATGAATACAACAATGGTCTGCCAACACAAACCAGAAATACAGCTTGGCATTATATTACCAAGCCTTGGGTTAACAACCCTGATGCTTCAAGAACTTATCGTTATGAAAGACGTTGGGATCCTGCATTGTTTTTTGAGTTTGACTTTGACAAATCTTTAACCAAAGTTCCATTTAAGTTGGCTCTTTACCACATAGGCACTTATGTGATCAACAACACAAGTGCTATCAATAACTCCTCAATTGAAAATTTCAGAGCATCCCCTTCACAAGGAAACGCCAATGTGATTAATTATTTCCAGGGAATGGTCACAGAAATTAACCAATATGCCAACAACAGACAAGGGGTGAATTTAAACACTAATTTCAAATGGAAAGGCTTAAAGATTTTGGTTGATTATGCTAACTCCAGAGAAATTGACAATCTTTATGGTGATAACAGAACAGGTTATACCAGAGACAATGAAATGACCCCGGGTGTTTACACAAACGGAATTTCGTTTCAACACAGAACCAATCAATTGGCAAGATCAAGATTCGGTTTCTTTGAAAGATACCTAGGCCCTTATAACAGAACCATGAATATTTACAGAAGAAGCTATGACAACATCCAAATAACAGACACTGTTGTCAATTATCGCAAGCACTTCAACACTATGGACTTCACATTGAAATACAAGATGAAGATTTTAACCAAAGACATCATTCTTTCAAATTATATCAATTACAACTCAGTGCAAGACTTTCTTTCGCCAATTCCTGTGCTGACGGATCAAGCTTTCTTGAGACAGTTTTATGAAGAATTTATGGCATTCTATCAAATTCATTCAAAAGTGACTTTGGTGGGTTTTGTTTCACTTGAAAGAGCTTTGGGTAATAACAGAACTGAATTAGCAGATTCTTTAGGAAATTTAATTACATCTTATAATCCTGCCGATCCAACAAGCTTTGCTCAAAGACCTGTGAGAAGAAACGATGGAAAAGCTATAAATCAATTTGCCTATGGATATGGAATAGGCCTTGATTA
>JBDNDT010000186.1:0-5705 GCA_046718985.1 Cytophagales bacterium | reverse complement strand
TGAAACCTATAAGCTGATTTGAAATCCAACCATTTGTTTACTTCAAATTCCCATTGGGTTTGAAAAGTGTTAGATATTGAGTTTTTAACCTTGTAAATTTCTATGATTTCCTCACTTTTTTCTCTGTCAACAATCAGTTGATTTGAGAAATTTGTCCTGAAGAAGTCAATACTCAAAGTGTTGTTTTTTTGAAACCATTTGAATTCTTTGTTCAAGTGAATGCCAGTTGTCCAAGATTCATCTAAAAAAGGTTGGTGCTGAATGTTTATGCTTCTATTGCTGAAAATAAAACCCTGATTATCAGTAATTAAGTTTACACTTCTAGAGCCTTTTCCAGAACTCAGCCTGACAGCAAAGTGTTCTACTGGTTCATATTTTAAGTGAAAGCGTGGAGTGAACATTAACCCGAATATATTGTGATGATCAACACGAACGCCCGAAACCAAGGAAAGTTTTTCATTAGGGGAAAAACTATGTTCAAAGAATGAGCCGACAACGGTTTCATTTCTTTCGGGAAGTTTAGAGCCTTTGAATGATTCCAAATACAAATCATTTGTGGCATTGAATCCGAATTTGATTTTATGCCTAGTGTCTTTGATGATAGTTTGGTAAATTATGTTTGCAAATTGAGCATGATGAACTCCTGTATAAAAAACCTTTCCCCATTGATTTTCTGTTGAATAATTTGTTGAAAAATATTGAAGACCCAGGGATTTATATTTTTTAACAGGGTGTATATAAGCAAGCTTGCCCGATATTGAGAAGTGATAATTTTCTGAAAAATAGCCCATCAATTCATTGGAATTATTGAAGTCATAACCTGTCTGTCCTCCCCACTTATTGTCTCTAAGGGCTTGAACCAGCAATTGAGATTTGAAATTTTTCTTTTCAAACAACCATTTTGAAGCCAGATTTGCCTGATTTCCCAATGGCATATCTAAAAATCCATCTTTATTGACGTCCATTGGCATGCTGAAACGACTAAAATGTCCATAAAACATCAATTTTGATTTTTCTTTTTTGTGATGAGAGTGAAGCACATTAAGTTCGCTTCTGCCAAAATTGTTTTGATAAATGTTTAAGAAATACTCAGGTTGCTTTTCGCAAGGTTGTTTCAATTCGTAGTTGATTTGACCTGCCAAGCCTTCATAACCATTCACCACAGATCCAACACCTTTGCTCACTTGAATCTGATCAATCCAACTTCCCGGAATTTGGTTTAAACCTTGAAACGTGGAGAGACCTCTCATTTTTGGGGTGTTTTCACCCAAGATTTGGGTATAGATTCCTGAAAGTCCCAACATTTGGATTTGTTTGACTCCTGAAAGTGCATCTACAGCACCCACTTCTATTGATGGATTGGTGTCAAAGCTTTCACTTAAATTGCAACAAGCAGCTTTTGTGAGTTCTTTTTCGGTCATCACCGTGGTGTTAATCACTGAAATGTCCAAGAAACTTGAAGCTTGTTTCCCAATTATTTTAACTTCATCCATCAGATTTTCAGTTTGATGCATCTCAATTGAAATAGAGGGCTCGACACATAAAACTTCAATGGTTTCATAGCCGATTAATTGAAAAATCAAAACTGTTGGCATTTTATGGGGCGTAATGATAAACTTTCCATTTAAGTCAGTTTCTGTTGCAATATCGCTCTCCTTTTCAATCACAACCACAAATGGCAAAGGGCTTATAATGCCTTTTTCAGACTTTTCAAACACATGACCTTTAATTGATTCTTGGGCGTGCAAAAAAGAAATAAACAATGATAGAACAGTCGGAAACATCCTGTTTCCGAACTGTAATTTTTTTATGAACCTCATCGTTTATCGAATTTTAAAAAAGTGACTTAGATGTGCCACATTTCAACATAGCGTTTCCAAAATAGGGATTTCTCACTTCTCTTCTTTCAGAAAGCCAATATGCCCCTTTGTCATTAAATGCCATTGGGCAAAATTGAAGAAAGATTTTTTCGGGTTTTGATTTAATTTGTTTGGCAAAAACAATCAAATGATTGCTTATTATTTCAAACAGTCGCCTCTGTTCATCCAAATCTTTTGTTTTTTCAATCTGTTGGGCAACATTTTTAATTTTTAAAACATGCAGACTTGACTTTGATGAATTATCATTATGTTGAAATCTTTCTAATGCTAAAGTCAAATTCTGAGCACAAAAAGTTGCTTTTTCCGGATCAGAATCAACCAAAGAGTTTTTTAAGCTAAAATATGTTTCAAAAACATGTTGTATAGTGTCATTTTCAAGAACATTGTTTTTTGAAAAAAGAAGGTTTTGTTGTGTTAACAACATTGCTAATAGGATATATGCTGATGTTTTCATTTTTGAGAATTATTTGAGTTTGAGAAATTTTGTATGTTCCCAATCAGCAAATAGATTTCATTTCGAACTTATTCATTAGGAATTTTTGAAGCCCTAACAAAGTTTTATCATTTCTTTAGGAGTAATTGAAATTTGGCTTAAATAACTTACAATTTGAGCCCTATTAAAATCAATGGCTTCTTTGTAGATTTTAAGCTTAGTTTTGTCAAAAGAAAATCTATTTCAAGATTGGATTTGGAAGGAGATATGTAAAATCTCAGATTCTCAAAATATTCAGGGATAAAAAAAATGTTTGTGGACTGACCAAAGGACTAGATTCAATCCAAAAACCGTCAGTTTGTATTAATGATAATCTTGAAAAAGCTTCAAAAACAACAGGATAACTCAAAAAATAAAGAAAATCATAGACAGTTGAATTGGAAGACTTTATCTCTAAATTATATGACTGGTGAAGTTGGGTTTCAAATTCAGGTGAATCAATGAGTGTTTGGGAACAACAATCTTTTTTGTCGTTGACAGGACAACAACTTTTCTTGTTCTTTTCACAGCAACTTTTCTTTTCAGATTCAAGAAACCCTATTCCTATCAGACGATCGCCACAAAAATAAATTTTCAATGGCAAAGAGCATGCTTGAAAAGAATAAACCAACAAAATGAGCGATAGAAAGACTCTCATGCATTTATTAACAAATCATCATAAAATATAGTTCATTGGTTTTTTAGAAATTCTAAAGTGTTATCCGAAAGGTTTTTTGCTTTCAATTGACTTTCTTTGCTTAAAATTCAAGATTATGATGGTTGTTACAGGAGCTGCCGGATTCATTGGCAGTTGTTTAATTCAGAAACTCAACTCACACAACTTCAATTACATTGTTGCTGTTGATCATTTTGGAGATCCTGAAAAAGAAAGAAACTTGGTTGGTAAAAAAGTTCAAGAAAGAGTTGAACGAGATAAGTTTTTTGAATGGTTAGAAAAAAATCACCGTTTTGTTGAGTTTATCTATCACATAGGAGCAAGAACAGATACCTCAGAGTTCAATTGGAATATTTTTCAAGAATTGAATGTGGATTACTCTCAAAAAATTTGGAAAGCTTGTATTGAATACCAAATCCCATTGATTTATGCTTCTTCTGCGGCAACTTATGGAAACGGCGAATTGGGTTATGATGACAATGAGAATATCATAAATGACTTGAAACCGCTTAATCCTTATGGAAAATCTAAAAATGATTTTGACATTTGGGCTTTGCAGCAGGAGCAAAAACCTTTTTTTTGGGCAGGATTGAAGTTTTTTAATGTTTACGGACCAAATGAGTATCATAAAAAAAGAATGGCTTCGGTTATTTTTCATGCTTATAATCAAATCAAGTCCACCGGGAAAATGAAACTTTTCCGTTCACACAACCCCAATTTCACTGATGGGGGACAAATGCGTGATTTTGTTTATGTGAAAGATTTGGTGGAAGTGATTTATTTTTTGACTCATCATCGAAAAAACAGTGGCTTGTATAACCTAGGTACAGGTAAGGCAAGAACATTTTTAGACCTAACCAAGGCGACATTTAAAGCCATGAAAATTGAGCCAAATATAGAATTCATTGACACCCCCGAAGACATCCGAGATAAATATCAATATTTCACAGAAGCCCAAATGGGAAAACTAAGAGCTATAGGCTACAATCAACCCTTTCACACGCTCGAAGAAGGAGTGGAGGATTATGTGAAGCAATATTTGATGACTGGAAATTATCTTTAGCAATTGACTAGATCTTTCAAAGATAAATTAACATCATTCATCAAACCCTCCCCAAAACCAAATTTTTGGAGATTATTGCTGGTGGTTGGTGGAGGTTTGGGAACTTATTTTGGTGTTTTAATCGGGTTGCTAACCTTGTGGTATGCTTCTTTTGACCAAATGCAGTTTCATTGGTTCGATGACAGTCAAGAATGGCTATTTTGTGATAAACTAGGGCATTTTTATATTGCATTTATCGAATGCCGCTTGGCGATAAATTTGTTAAGATGGTGTGGTTGGAAGTCAAATTGGTTGATACCGACATCAGTTTTCTGGGCTTTCGGCATGCAATCCGGTTATGAAATTTTCGATGGCTTTTCAGTTGGCTATGGGGCCTCAGTTTATGACCTGATGGCCAATTTTTTAGGGGCTTTCACCGCAGGAATTCAATTTAAGATCTGGAACAAAATTTTCTTGTCCTCTAAATTTTCATTTCTGTTTACACCTTATCCTCAAGTGAGACCTGAAATGCTAGGTTATGGCTTTTGGCAAGAGTTGGTCAAAGACTATAACGGACAAACATATTGGTTTTCAATTGATTTAGAAAAGTCTGATGTAATAAGTCGCTTTTGGCCAAAATGGCTGGTATTGAGTTTTGGCTACGGAGGGGATGGGCTTTTGGGTGGCGACGACAATGTGTGGACAAATCAAAATGGTCAATCGTTTGATATGTCTCATGTGCCAAGAGCTAGAAGGTTTGCCATTTCATTTGACATTCGCTGGGATCTGATATTTCCCAAACAAAAATGGTTAAAGTATCCTGTTTATTTTTTTGATTTTTACAAGTTCCCTCTTCCGGCATTGGAGTGGCATCAAATTCATGGTTTCAGGTGGTTTTGGATTTATTGGTGATTGAATGTGATTTTGGTTTAATTATATCATCAATAAATGATTAATTTCACGTTTTATTGTTTGACCATCTTGTTTTGGTCAAAAATTGAAATTATAATTCCTGAGACTTTATATTTGCAACATGTCGTTATCTAATAACTTTTCTTTGCTTGAAATATCTATTGCGCTCGCTTTTGGTTTAGCATATGTGTTGTATATTCTGAAAACATATCTTTCAGCCAAGAAATTAGGTCTTGGTTTCAGACATATCTTAGTGAAACTTTTTATTAGAATTGCTTTTTTGGCTTTGGTTATTTTGTCATTGCTCGGGCCATCTTTTGGAGATATTAAAAAGGAGGTAAAATCTGTCGGAAAAGATGTTTATTTTTTGTTGGATTTGTCTAAATCTATGCTTGCCAATGATTTAGCCCCTAATCGAGTGACTAGAGCAAAGCAAGAAATCAGGAAAATAGCAAATTCACTCAGCGGTGACAGATTAGGATTGATTATTTTTTCAAGCAGTGCTTTTATGCAATGCCCTGTTACGCATGATAAGAGTGCTTTTTTTACCTTTTTAGATGCAGCAGATGTTGAAAAAATGCCATCAGGTGGAACTGAATTTTTTATGCCATTAGATATGGTATTAGAAAAATTTGACAAAGACAATGAAGCGTCTCAAAAGTCAAGAATAGTTGTTTTGGTTTCTGATGGAGAAGATTTTAACAGCGAAACTTTCGACTTAGT